>DATLTS010000001.1 GCA_035533475.1 Mycobacteriales bacterium
CAAGCTGTACCGCAAGGAGACGCTGGTCCCGGAGAACGCCAGCTGGGTGTTCCTCGCGGCGCCGCTGGTGGCGTTCGTCGGTTACCTCTCGGTTCCGCTGCTCATCCCGGTGCTGACCACCTACGGGCTGCCGCTGGGATACCAGGGCGACATCCTCGGCGGGGGGTTCCTGTTGACCCTGGCCGGCTTCGTCACCGCGCTCGCCGGGGCGGACACCGGGGCCCCGTACGCGCAGCTGGGGTCCAGCCGGGCGATGACGTTCGGGGCGCTGGTGGAGCCGACGATCCTGTTCGTCGTGTTCACGGTGGCCGCCATCACGGCCACCGACCTGCCCTACCACGAGGCGGCGACGGTGCGTTCCGCCGCCGGGCAGATCGTGCGACCCGCGCACCTGCTGGCCGCGGCCGCCCTGTTCATGGCGATCCTCGCCGACACCGGCCGGATCCCGGTCGAGACGCACGCGAGCACGCTCGAGTTCGGGATGATCGACGAGGGCCGGACGCTGGAGCACTCGGGCCCGGCGTTGGCACTGTTCCGGCACGCGTCCGCGATCAAGCAGCTGGTGCTCTACACGATCCTGGCGAACGTGTTCCTCGTCCCGTGGGGGTTGTCCAGCAGCGGACGGCCGGCCAGCGTCGCCCTCGCGATCGGCACCCTGCTCGCGAAGGCGATCGGCATCGGCTGTGTCGTCGCGGTGATCGACGACTCGTTCGCCAAGCTGCGGCTGTACAAGATCACCGAGTTCTGCGCGGCAGCGTTCGTGCTCTCCGTGCTCGCGGTGTTCACGCTGTTCCTCGGGGGCAGCTGATGGGCACCGCCCCGGGCGCCTTCGCCGGCGCGGCGAGCACGGTCGCGGCGCTGGTACTGCTCATCGAGTTCGCCATGCTGAGAGCCCCCATGCTGCGCAGCCAGATCCGGCTGTACGCGGTGCAGTCCTTTGTTGTATCAGCGTTGGCCGGGATCGTGGCCCACGACCGCAGGATCGGCGAGCTGTACGTGCTGGCCGTGCTGTCCTTCCTGCTCAAGGTGGTCGCGGTCCCACTGGTCGTCTCCCGGCTGCTCCGGGACGCCGACACCGAGATCGCCGGCACCGGGGCGTTCGGGGTGGCCAGCGAATTCCTCATCGCGATCGTCGTCGCGGCGTTCGGGTTCTTCGCGGTCGGCACCCTGCACATCTCCTCCGCGGTGCTGCCCCGCAGCGCCCTCGCGCTGGCCGCGGCCGTCGTGCTGGTCGCCTTCGTGCTCATCATCGTGCGCTCGGACGTGATCAGCCAGGCGGTCGGCTTCTTCTCCCTGGAGAACGGGGTGTCGCTGGCCAGCCTCGTCGTCGCCGCCGGCTTGCCGCTCATCCTCGAGGTGGCATTCCTCTTCGACCTGCTGGTCGCGGTGGTCGTCTTCGGCATCTTGATGCGGGTCCACCACGGCCGCAGCGCCACCCTGTCCACCGCCGGGCTGACCCGGCTGCGGGGCTAGCCCGATGCGCGCGGTCCTCATCCTGCTCGTCACCGGGCCGCTGCTCGCCGCCCTGGCCTGCCTGCGGTTACCGCCCCGGCGCGCGCAGGCGGTCACCATCGTGTCCGGGGCGGCGAGCCTCCTCGGTGCCCTCGCCCTGGTACCGGGCGTCGACCGGCACACGCCCGCCGTGGGCTTCCTGCGGGCGGACGCGCTGTCCGTGGTCTTCGTGCTCGCCACCGCGTTCTGCTATGCCACCACCGCGGTGCACAGCGTCGGCTACCTGCGCAGCGAGCAGGGCACGGCCGAGGCCCCCCGGTACGCGCGCCGGTTCTACGTCGGGCTGAACCTGTTCTGCTGGGCGATGCTCGCCGCACCGCTGGTCAACGGGCTGGCCCTGCTGTGGATCGCGATCGAGGTGACGACCGTCATCTCGGCACTGCTCGTCGCCATCGACGACACCGAGGGGGCCACCGAGGCGTCCTGGAAGTACGTGCTCATCGCCTCGGTCGGCCTGGGCATCGCCTTGCTCGCCACCATCTTCATGTACTACGCGGGCAGCCAGCTTCTGGGCGGCGGCTACGACCTGGCGTTCGGCCCGCTGGTGCGGGTCGCCCATGCGCTGCCCGCCCAGCCGGTCCGGCTCGCCTACGTGCTGGCCGTCGTCGGGTTCGGCACCAAGGCCGGGCTGGTGCCGATGCACACCTGGCTCCCCGACGCGCACGCCGAAGCCCCGACCCCGGTCTCGGCGCTGTTGTCCGGCGCGTTGCTCGCGGACAGCTTCTACGCGGTGCTGCGCTACCACCAGGTGGCCGTGCGGACCCTCGGGCCGGCGTTCCCCGACGCCGTGCTGCTGGCCTTCGGTCTCGCGTCGCTGGTGCTCGCCGCGCTCTACGTCCTCGACCAGAGGGACATCAAACGGCTGCTCGCCTACTCCTCCGTCGAGCACATGGGCATCCTGGCCATCGGGGTCAGCTTCGGCACGCCGGTCGCACTCGCCGGGGTGCTGCTGCAGGTCCTCGCGCACGCCGCCGCGAAGGCGACGGCCTTCTTCGGCGCGGGGGCGCTGCTCCGCGGCTACGGCACCAAGGACATCGAGGAGATCCACGCGGCCGCCGACCGGATGCCGGTCACCGGGGTGCTGTTCGTCACCGCCGTGCTGGCGTTGTCCGCGCTGCCACCGTTCGGCATCTTCCGCAGCGAGTTCCAGATCGTCTCCGGCGGGCTGGCCGCCGGGCACGACGCGCCGGCGGCCGTCCTGGTCGCGCTGGTCACCGTGGCGTTCCTCGGGCTGAGCCTGGCCGCGACCCGGATGGTGCTCCAGCCGGGCCCGGCCGGTGAGCCGGCGTGGCCGGGCGACGGACCCGGCAGCCCGGCCCGGCGCGGGGAGCCGAGCTGGTGGATGGTGACCGCGATGGCCGTCGGGATCGGCGCGCTGCTCGTCCTCGGCGTCCACCCGCCGGGCGCGCTGACCCGGCTGCTGCACACCGCCGCGCTCGCCCTCGGCGGCGGGACGTGAGCGCCGTCGAGCGGGTGCCGACCGCGCAGCGCTGGGGCGACGACGTCGTCGCCCGGGTGTCGACCGGGCAGCGGCTCGCCGCGCTGACCGGCAGTGCGGCCCGCGGCGGCACCCGGCTCGCCGCGCTGCTCGCCCACGGCGGGCAGCTGGACCTCGTGGAGACCGTGGTGCCCGCCGGCAGCGACGGCTACCCGTCGTTGGCCGAGCGGATCCCCGGGGCGCTGTGGTACGAGCGGGAGATCCACGACCTGTTCGGGCTCGCGGCCCTCGGCCGACCGCGGCTCGACCCGTTGCTGCTGCCCCTGGCAGCAGGGACGCCCCGGCCACGGCCCGGCGCGCGCAGGTCTCCGGCCACCCTCATCCCGGAGCCGGCTGCGTTGCCCGGCCACGTCGAGGGCCCCGGGGTGTTCACCATCCCCTACGGTCCGGTGCGTTCCGGGGTGTGCGAGGCCGTCGAGTACCTCGTCGAAGGTCCGGGCGAGGACATCCAGCATGTGCGGGTCCGGGTGTACGCGAAGCACCGCGGGCTGGAGAAGCGCTTCGAGGGGATGGACCCGGTCACCGGGGTGCTGCTCGCCGAACGGGTCGAGGGGGTGGCCTCGGTGGCGCACGCGCTGGCGTTCGCCCAGGCCATCGAACGCATCGCCGGAATCGGGGTGCCACCGGCGGCGGCGCTGGTCCGCTGCCTGTACGCCGAATGCGAACGCATCGCCAACCACCTGCACAGCGTGATCGGGCTCACCGAGGCGGCCGGCCTCGCCGTGGCCACCGCCCGCTTCGGCTACCACAAGGAACAGATCATGCGGCTCCTCGGCGAGGCCTCCGGCAGCCGCTTCGGCCGCGGGGTCATCACCCCCGGCGGGGTGCACGCGCTG
The DNA here is from genome assembly GCA_035533475.1 of Mycobacteriales bacterium. Classification (NCBI taxonomy): domain Bacteria; kingdom Bacillati; phylum Actinomycetota; class Actinomycetes; order Mycobacteriales; species Mycobacteriales bacterium. The sequence goes on from DATLTS010000001.1 coordinate 3,847, forward strand.
CCCGCCATCGCCCCGGAGCAGCTGCTCGGCCGGCTGACCCGGCTCGGCCGGGCCGTCGACGCCGACGCCCGGGCGCTCATGGGCACCCCCTCGTTCCTCGACCGGTTGCGCGGCACCGGTCCCATCCCGCACACCCTCGCCGCCGCGCACGGCGCGCTCGGACCGCTCGCCCGGGCCTCCGGACTCCCCGAGGACGTGCGCAGCGCCCGTCCGTACGCGGCCTACGACCGGCTCGGCGAACCGAGCGGTCAGGCCCGGCCCACCGGCGACGTGCTGGCCCGCACCCAGCAACGCTGGGCCGAGGTGCGGGATGCGTTCCGGCTGGCCCGGGCCGCGACCGACGCGCTGGCGGACCGCCCGGATCCGCAGCACGAGCTGGCCGTGCCGGTGCCGCCAGACGCCTCCGGCCGCGCGGTCGGCTGGGCCGAAGCCCCCCAGGGCGAGCTGCTCTACCTCGTCGAGCTGGCGGGCGGGCGGCTGACCCGATGCAAGCCCCGGTCCGCGTCGTTTCACAACATGGCGCTGTTCGGACCGTCGTTCGCCGGCGACATCACCACCGACTTCGCCTTCATCGAGGCGAGCTTCGGGCTGTCCATCGCGGGGGTGGCGGGCTGATGCCATGGGTGCTGCGCGGGCTGCGCGACGGGGTGGTCACGAGTCGCTATCCCCGCTACGACGACGGCTACCCACCGACCTGGCATGGCGCCGTGGAGGTGTTGCCGCACGAAGGGCCGCCGGCGGAGCTCGGGAAGCTCTGCCCGACCGGTGCGATCGAGGTGGAGGACGGGCAGGTGCGGCTGGACCGGGGACGGTGCATCCTGTGCGCTCGCTGCGTCACCGCCCGCCCCGACGTGTTCGGTTTCACCGCGGCCTTCCAGACGGCCGGGCTCTCCCGGGGCGGGCTCGTCGTCCCCGTCGTCGCCGAGACCGACGAAGCGCTGGCCGCGGTGCGCGACGGACTCACCCGACGGGTACGGGCGCTGCGCCGCAGCGTGCACATCCGCCATGTCGACGCCGGGTCCGACGGTGCCGTGGAGTGGGAGATCGCCGCGTTGACGAACCCGGTCTACGACGTGCACCGGCTCGGCATCTTCTTCACCGTGAGCCCGCGGCACGCCGACATCCTGCTGGTCACCGGAGCCGGGTCGGCAGGAATGCTCGACCCGCTCGCCGAGACCCGCCGGCAGCTGCCGGACCCGGTCGTCGTCATCGCCGCCGGGGTGGACGCCATCAGCGGCGGGCTGGTGAGCCCCTCCTATGCCACCCGCGGCGGGATCGGCGCGGCCGTGGACGTCGACGTGTGGGTACCCGGGTCCCCGCCGAGCCCGTTCGGGCTGCTGCACGCGATCCTGCTCGCCCTGGG
>DATLTS010000002.1 GCA_035533475.1 Mycobacteriales bacterium
GTCGACCAACAGTGACCGCCAAGGGGGAAGTACGGCCGAGGGCACCAGCAACGGCACCGATAAGCCCAACTCTGGCGATCAACTGACAAACGATCAAGCCGCCACGCCGGTCACCAGACGAAGACCGGCTGAGTAGTTACGTCCAGCTATTGGCCGGGATGTGGGAGTTCCGCAATCGCAACGTGTTCGGCGCCACTGCGTTTTCAACTTATGGGGGATTCTGGATCGGACTCGGACTCTACGTCACCCTCGTCGTGCCGGCGGACAAGCCAACCGCGGCTCAAGTAGGCAACGATCTGGGTTGGATCCTGCTGGCGTTCCTGATCTTCAACACCTACATGCTGATGTGGAGCACACAGGTGAACACCGCCGTCTTCGCGGTCTTCCTGGTCCTGGAGCTCACCGAACTGTTGTTGGTCATCGGCAACTTTTCGAGCAGCACAGGTTGGATCAAGACCGGTGGCGTGGTTGGCGTCATCACCGCGGCCGTCGCCTGGTACGCCTCGTCCGCCGGCGTTCTGAATGGCATGCTGGGGCGCCCAGTGGTTCCCGTCGGCGGACCGATGGGCGGCGCCCGGCCGGGAGTTGCGCGCCCCGGCAGCCCATTGCCAGGCGTCGACTGACGACGACCGTGGGTCGGACCTGTGCCGCTGAGCGCGTCGGATGTGGCCCGGGACGAGACCATGCGGCGTGCGAGGTGATGACCGGGCTGGCTGCGGCGGTGGCAACGAAAGGTGGAGGCGTTACGGTCAGCGGAGCCTGGTGGACACCGTACCTGTCGCAGACGGCTTGGTGGTCAGGATAGCAAGGCGCCCGCCGGGCGGACGGCGACGGGGCTCGGGTGGGGGTTACCGATTCGATATCCATGGGGTGGTGCCAGGCGGCCAACGGTCCGGTGAGGGTGCGCAAGCTAGCACGTGCCAGCTGAGTGGCCCGAGAACGTCGACGCGTCGACTGCTGCCGCCCCAGGGTTCTCATTCCCAGGGCAATGGCATTCGCGCCACAGGAGACACAGGGAGAGTCGCCGATGCCTGACGAGCACGCCGAAACCTCGGCTACGGAAATCGCGGTCCACTGGCAGGAAGAGGAGTATTTCCAACCCCCGCCGGATTTCGTCGCCCAAGCCAACCTCACCGACCCAGAGGTCTATCAGCGGTTCGCGCTGGAGCACTTCCCCGACTACTACCGCGAGTTCGGAGAAATGCTGGACTGGTTCACGCCCTGGGATACGCTCCTCGACGCGAGTAACCCGCCGTTCTGGCGTTGGTTCGTCGGTGGTGAGCTCAACGCTTCGTATAACTGCGTCGATCGTCATCTCGCTCAGTACAAGAACAAGACTGCGCTCTATTTCGTCCCAGAGTCCGAAGACGAGCCTGCCGTAGCGATCACTTACCAGGAGCTTTTCGTCCGAGTTAACGAGCTGGCAGCCTTTCTTCGCGACGCGGTGGGCTTACGCAAGGGCGACCGGGTCACCGTGCACATGCCGATGGCTTCGGAGCTGGCCGTGACCATGCTCGCCTGCGCCCGGCTCGGGGTGATCCACTCCGTGGTGTTCGGCGGGTTCAGCGCTCAAGCCTGCGCGGACCGAATCGCCGACTCGAAGAGCTCGGTGCTGGTCACGATGGATGGGTACTGGCGCGACGGGAAGTGGCTCGACCACAAGGCAAAGGGGGACGAGGCGGTCGCAGCCGCTCACGATGCCGGACAAGAGATCAGTACCGTCCTGGTCTGGCAGCGCCACCCGGGCCAATACCGGAGCGCTGCCCCGCTCATCGAGGGCCGGGACGTGGTCGTGAACGACGCTATTTCGTCCTACGTGGGGCAACGAGTGGATCCGGAGCCGATGCTGGCGGAAGACACCCTGTTCCTCATGTACACGAGCGGTTCAACCGGCCGGCCGAAGGCCGCTCAGCACTCCACCGGGGGTTACCTCTCCTATGTCACGGCCATGTCAAAGTTCATCCTGGACATCAAGCCGACAGACGTGTACTGGTGCATGGCGGACATCGGATGGATCACTGGACATTCGTTCATCGTCTACGGACCGCTGTCCCTGGGGGCATCCTCGATCATCTATGAGGGCGTACCCACCTACCCGGATGCCGGACGGCCGTGGCGGATCGCGGAACGGCTCGACGTCAACATTTTCCACACCTCACCGACGGCAATCCGCAGCCTGCGTAAGCTCGGAGCCGAGGAACCGACGAAGTACCATTACCACTTCAAGCTGATGGTGACCGTCGGGGAGCCGATTGAGCCGAACGTCTGGCGCTGGTACTACGACGTCGTGGGCAAGCAGCAGGCGGCGATCGTCGACACCTGGTGGCAAACCGAGAACGGTGGCTTCCTCTGCAGCACGGTGCCGGCGCTCAAACCGATGAAGCCCGGTAGCGCCGGGCCCGGTGTGCCGGGCATCCACCCGGTGATCTACGACGAAGACGGGAACGAGTTGCCAGCCGGCGCGGGACGAGGTGGCAACATTTGCATCCGCAACCCGTGGCCCGGCTCGATGCTCAGCATTTGGGGCGACCCCGACCGGTACGTGGCCACCTACTACACCCGCTACTGCAAGGATCCGGGTAGCAAGGACTGGCGCGACTGGCCATATTTCGCCGGGGACGGGGCAATGATCGCCGAGGATGGCTACTTCCGGATCCTCGGCAGGATCGACGATGTGATCAACGTGGCTGGCCACCGGATCGGCACCAAGGAGATCGAGTCCGCCACGTTGAAGGTGCACGGAGTGGCCGAGGCCGCGGTCGTGGCCGCGCGCGACGAGATCAAAGGAACGGTGCCCGAGGTCTTCGTGGCGCTCCAACCTGGGACGGAGGCGACGGAGGAACTCGCGAAGCAGGTCTCCGAATCCGTCGCGCGAGAGATCGGCCCGATCGCCCGGCCACGCAAAGTTTGGCTCGTCCCCGATCTCCCCAAAACCCGATCCGGGAAGATCATGAGACGGGTGCTCGCCGCGATCAGTAACGGGACCGAGGTCGGCGACGTGACGAGTCTGGCGAACCCCGAAATCGTTGAACAGATCCGCCAGATGGTCCAGACCTGAATCCCGAGCTTGGCGATGTGGAGCCGGCGCGGCGGTCGCCCGGCTCGGCTCCCGCCGCTCCCGCCCCCTTGGGCTCATTGCTGCCATCGGGACCTGGCAACCCGGCTCGACCCAAGGCGAACCTGCCCATCGCACCACCCTCGTGTCGACGCAGGGCAGCCGCCGATGCGACATGACCCCGCCGGCCACCATGGCGTCCCACGGCAGCTGCCTCGGCAGGGGGCCTCGACGCGGAGTTAGCGGAAGGGTACTGTCCGACCTTTTCGCGGTCTCCGTCCGCCCGAGAAGCGGCGTGCCACCCGGGCAGTCCGGCGGCGTGCGCCGGGCCCGAAGCGTGACCGGGGATGGCTGCGCCGGCCGGGAGCTGCTCCGGCTGCCGCCCGGTCGAATCGCGGTTCTGCCCGGTCGGATCTACCGTGGCTGGCGCGGCATTCACGTTGAGTTGGCGGGAGACCCCGGGTGAAGGAGACGCTGTGGCTGGCTGTTGCCGCGCTCGCGGTGGTCCTCGTCGGGGTCTTGCGTTTCGTGGTCCGTGGCGGGCGGGACCTGGGCACTCCCACGCAGCGGACGGCCTACGACACGTTGCACACCGCAAACCTGGCGGCGCCACCGTTACGGGCGGGCTTGACCCGCGACAGCGCCGGCCGCGCGATCGGCGCCCTGCGTCGCGTTCTCGGAACCCGGGCCGCAGCGCTGGCCGGCGTCGACGGGGTGCTCGCCGCGGACGGAGTGGACGACCTGCACATCGACTTGCTGACCCCGGTGATGGCCCAGGTCATGAGTAGCGGCCGGGCGCGAGCGGTGGCGGTCGGCGAGCTCGGCTGCGAGGGGGTCGCCACGTGTCGGCTACGGGCCGGGGTGGTGGTCCCGCTCGAGGTCGACGGTGCGGTCGTGGGGGCACTGGCGGCCTTGGATGAGACGGCCTCCGCGGGCCTGCTCCGGCTGGTGGGCGAAGTCGCTCGATTCGTGTCGACGCAAGTGGCGCTGGCCGAGTTGGATGCCTCGCGGCGCCGGGCGGCGCAGGCCGAACTTCGCTTCTTGCGGGCGCAGATCTCCCCGCATTTCGTCTATAACGCGTTGACTGCGATTGAATCGTTCGTCCGAACCGATCCGGCCCGAGCTCGTGAGCTCCTCGTCGGATTCGCAGACTTCATTCGCTACAGCTTCCGCGGTCAGGGTCAGTTCGCCTCCCTTGCCGAGGAGCTGCGCCTGGTTGACACCTATCTCGACTTGGAACGCGCCCGCTTCGGCGACCGGCTGTCGGTGACGCTCCGGGTCGCGCCGGAGGCACTCGGTGTGCAGGTGCCGGTGCTGATCTTGCAGCCGCTGATCGAGAACGCGATCCGGCACGGGCTGGAGGGCAGCGACCGGGCCGGGCGGGTGCAGATCACCATCCAGGACGCGGACAGTGAAGTGCTCGTCACCGTCGAAGACGACGGGATCGGAATGGTGCCCGCCGACTTGCGTCAACTACTCGAAGATCGAGATACCGAAACCTCCGGGGTGGGGCTGCGCAACGTCGATGAGCGACTGCGTGCGGTTTACGGCGAGGCCTATGGTCTCGTCGTCGAGACAGGAGTGGGGGCCGGTACCGAGGTGAGCCTTCGAGTGCCGAAGTCCCGGCCCGGGGCCCGGTCCTCGTGAGCGGATTGATGGTTCTCGCCGTCGACGACGAGGCCCCAGCCTTGGAGGAGCTGACCTTCCTGTTGCGCGAAAGCCGCTTGGTCAGCGAAGTTCGCGCCGCTTCGAACGCTAACGACGCGCTGCGTGAACTGAAGGATCATCAATTCGATGTCGTGGTTCTCGACGTTCGGATGCCCGGTCTGGGGGGCCTTGATCTTGCCCGGGTGCTGGCCCGGTTCGCCCAGCCGCCTGCGGTGCTGTTCCTGACGGCCTTCGAGGAGCACGCGCTTGAGGCTTTCGAGGTCCGGGCAGTCGACTACCTGCTCAAACCGGCAACTGCCGAGCGGTTGGATCGAGCTCTGTCAACCGTGTCTCGTTTGCGGCTGCCCGCCGAGCCGGCGGGTGACCTCGACGCGCTGCCCGTCGAATCCGGCGGCAACACCCGGATGGTCGCCCGCAGCGAGGTCATCTGGGTGGAATCGGCTGGGGACTACGTGCGCCTGCATACCCGGGATGGGGGAGGCTATCTAGTCCGGATGCCGATGGCGGTGCTCGAGGAGCGCTGGATAGCGCACGGTTTCGCGCGGGTGCACCGGGGGTACCTCGTGGCGCTCCGCGAAGTCAGGGAACTGCGCACTGAAGGCACACAGGCCTCGGTTGTGGTCGCCGGCCACGAATTGCCGGTGAGCCGGCGGCACCTTCGAGAGCTCCGTGAGCGGCTGGTCCGGCCAAGTCGGCGTCGGGACGGCCCATAGCCGCCGCCGGGTACGACCGCCGAGGGTCCGCGGTGCCTCACTTAGGGAGGTCCGGATGATCGGGTCGTGCACGTGACCCGAGTCATGCCTATTCTGGCCAGTCGAGGGCTTGACCGATCTCTGCTTTGGTGGGGACGGTGTCGGTACCTCGGAGGGTGCCAGGGAGGCCCAGGTCGCGTGGCCGCGCGTCCTGGCGCGGTGACAGCGGGACGCCGACCGGCATGTGCTGCGATCGAAGGGGTCAAGTGAGCACGGAAGACGATGCGCCGCGGCGCGAGGTGGTGTATGCGCGGCGGGCGGCCCGCCGTATCGCTCGCTCCACCCCGGCGGCTGGGGACCTGTATGCCCGCGACGAGTACGGCCGGGCTCTGCTGCGGGCGCTCACCCGGGCGCAGCTGGCGACGACGCTCGCCGTACTCGGCCCAACGGCGGTGCTGTTAGCCGCCTACCCGTTGCTCGCCACGCTGATACCCGGGCTCGCCACTGCCCGGATCGGTGGCGTCCCGCTCGCCTTGATGGTGCTCGGCGGCGGGATTTACCCTCCGCTGGTCGCGTTGGGCCTGTGGTACGTGCGTCGGGCGGAGCGGGTGGAACGACGGTTCACCGATCTGCTCGAGCGCAGGTGAGCGAACCCGCCGCTGTGGCGGCCGTCGTCGCGGTGACGGCGGCAACAGCCGTGATCGGCGCCCGTGGCGTGCGGGTATCGCGCACCCCAGCTGACTTTCTCGTCGCGGCTCGCGAAGTGCCGCCGATGCTCAACGCGTCGGCGATCTCCGGGGAGTACCTGTCGGCGGCATCCTTCCTCGGGGTGGCCGGGTTGGCGATGCAAGACGGGCTCGGGGCACTGTGGTACGCGGTCGGTTACGCGGCCGGCTACCTGGTTCTGCTCGCTACGGTCGCCGCGCCGTTGCGCCGATTCGGCGCCTACACCATCCCCGACTTCGCCGAGGGTCGACTGGACTCGCCGCTGCTGCGCCGCGCCGCGACTGTCCTGGTGGTGGCCATCTGCGGGTTTTACCTGCTACCGCAGCTCAAAGGCGCGGGGATCACCTTGCAGCTCGCCCTCGGCTCGCCGTACTGGGTCGGTGTCGCCGTTCTGGGCGTGGTGGTGACCGGCAACGTCGTCAGTGGTGGGATGAAGGGGATCACCCTGGTTCAGGCCTTCCAGTACTGGCTGAAGCTGACCGCGATCGCGCTGCCGGCGCTGGTGCTACTGATCGGGGTACACCATGCCAGCCTAGCCTCGGCGAGTCGGCCGGCACCACTAACCTTCACCACGGCGACCCGAGTTGACTTCCCGCAAGCGGAGGCGATCGACGTGGCCGCCCCGATCAGGGTGCGCGTCGAGGGCCGTGTCGATGGGGTCGCGCACCACGGCGAACTGTCCCTGGGCGCCGGGAGCCATTCTGTGGCTGCGGGGGCGAGTGTTGAGTTCCCCGCCGGTGCCGCAGCCCCCCATCTTCGGGGCCTCACTCCGCTGGGTGGGCTGCAGTGGTCCTCCCCGTTCGTGCACCTGCCCGGGCAGGGCCAGCACCTGCTTGCCGCGACTTTGGGCGTGCTGGTGGCCACCTTTCTGGGTGCGATCGGACTGCCGCACATCCTGGTGCGCTTCTACACCAACACCGACGGGGCCGCGGCCAGGCGCACGACGCTGATGGTACTGGCGCTGCTGAGCTGCTTCTACCTGTTCCCCGCCATCTTCGCGCTACTCGGCCGACTTGAGGCTCCGGGCCTGTATACGTCGGGGCAGACCGATTCGGTGGTGCTGGCGTTGCCCCGGCTGGCGGCCGTCGGAGGGTTAGGAAGCCTGCTCGGGGCGATCGTTGCGGCGGGTGCCTTCGCTGCGTTCCTGTCTACCTCCTCGGGTTTGATGATCAGCGTGTCAGGGGCGTTGGCGCACGACCTGCTCCGCGGCGGGGTTCGAACTTTTCGCATTTGCGCGGTGACGGTCGGGCTGGCTACGACCCTCGCGGGCCTGGCGGTGGCCGGATTCCCGATCAACGTTCTGGTCGGGTGGGCGTTCGCGATCGCGGCCTCCTCGTTTTGTCCGTTGCTCGTGCTCGGCATCTGGTGGTCGAGGTTGACCTGGCTCGGGGCGCTGGTTGGGCTGGGCCTCGGTGGTGGCCTGTCCTCGGCGGCGATCGTCGCAACCATGCTGGGCGTTGGCCACAGCGGGTGGCCGGCGGTGCTTCTCGGCGAGCCGGCCATCTGGGCTGTCCCGCTCGCCTTCACCGCGATGGTGGCCGTCTCGCTGGGGAGCCGTCGTCGCTTACCGGCCGACGTCATAGGGAAGCTGCTCGCGCTGCACCTGCCCGAGGCGGTGCGCCTGCCCTATCAGCCCGGTGTGTATCCGGCAGCGGCTCCGGCTGCGTTGGCTCCCCAGCAATGGCCGGGTCGGGTCGGGTCGTTCACGTTCCGCTTCCGGCGGCGGCCGGAGCGCCACCCGCGACCGCCCCCGACGAACCGCTGAGCGCGGCAAACCGGCCGCTCGGCGCAAACGCCGGGTCCGAATCCGCGCCCGCCGGGCGCCCTCCCTTGAACCTGACGCCGGTTTCCTCTCTACTCATGGCCGTGACCTGCCCTGCGAGCGGTCCGGCTTCCCGCCGTACCCGGAAGATTGCTGGCCGGGTCGCTGTCGCTCCGCTGAATCCGGGCGCCGGATGGGCGCCAGACCAGGAGGCGTCATGATGACGGCTCGACGACATCTGGCGAGCCGAGTCCTCGTGAGTTCGCGTGGGGGAGGGAACGTTGATCGGCACCAGCGCCGGCGCCGGGTGGGTGCCCTGGTGGGCACGATTGCCCTCGTCGGGGTCGCTTCTTGTGGCGCGGCGCCCAGCCAGCCGGGCGGACCGGGCACCAGCGCCGGCGGCAGCATTTTCGTCGCCGCGCAACGGGCCGGTGAGATCGACCGATTGGACGCGACGACGCTGCGCCGGACGGCGACCTGGACGATCGGCGGGGACCCACACATCCTCGCCTACGACCGAACTCACAACCTGCTCTGGGTCAGCGCCCCCAAGACCGGCATCCTCCGCGCCCTGAACCCGGCCACCGGCCAGGTGGTCACGACCATTCGAATATTCCAGCCAGATGGGCTGGCACTGGTCCCGGGGGATCGCATCCTGCTCGTGACCAGCGGCTACTACGCCAACCGGCCGGGCTGGGTCGTCTATGTCGACACGGCCACGCGCCGGGTCATTACTAGCGTCGCCGTCGGTCACGCCCCCCACTCGATCCAGATCACCCCCGACGGCCGCCTCGCCTACGTGGCGGTGCTGTACTCCGGCGATGTCGCAGTCATCGACGTTGCCGCTCGCCGGGTGGTACGCACCCTCCCCACCCCGGGCGTCCCCTACTTCGTGTTGCTCGCCGGTAACCACCTGTTCGTGACGCGGATGTACGCCGGCCAGGTCAGCGAATTCGACGTTCCCGCTGATCGATTGATCGCCACATACCCGCTCATCCAGGGCTTGTCCCAGATGGCCATCTCCCCCGACGGCAGCCAGCTGTACGTCTGCGAGAAAGGCTTGCTCTACTTTGTGGGCTTCCCGACCGGCAACATCGGAACTGCGGTAGCCATCATCGACCTGCACACCGGAGCCAGTTTCACCGTCACCGTCCCCGCCGGGCCGGATGCCATCGAGCTCCTCGGTGACCGGCTGCTGGTCACCAGCAACGGGCCGGGCACCGTCTCGCAGATCGGCCTGCCCTCGCTCAAGATCACCACCGTGTCGACTGGGAATTTCCCGACCTCGCTGGCCGTGATCGGCTGATGGGCTGCCCAAGGGATCGACCACCTAGGGCGCGATGACGCCGCTCACGCGTTTCGCCGCCGGCCGGCACGGCCTGTTCTTGGCGCACGCCTTCGGGAAGCGCTACGACCTGCCAATCCCCCTATACCTGTTCGTGGCCGGCGGCGCGGTCATCGTCTTCGTCTCCTTCCTCATTGTGCTGCCCACCCCGGTCGCCACCGGGCCGCTGATCGTCGCCGAGGACCGCACCCGGGGGCCGCGCCACGGGGCGAGGGCGGCCGTCAGCGTCGGGGGGGTCGTGTTGCTGTGCCTGGCGGCTGGTCTAGCCGGTTCCCAGTTGGTCGCGGAGAACATCCTGCCCACCGTCTTTTGGCTGATTGTCTGGATCGCCGTGCCGATCAGCTGCGGGTTGCTCGGCGACTGGACCCGGCCGGTCAATCCGTTCGCCGCGCTGGCCGGTGCCGTCGACCGTGCGAGTGTGCGGCGGGTCGTTCTCGGTGGGCCGGCGCTGGCCTGGCCACGTTGGCTCGGCTGGTGGCCCGCTACGGTGCTGTTCTTCGCGTTCGCCTCCGGTGAACTGATCTTCAACGCCACAGCGACGCTGCCGCAGGTCACGGCCCTCGGCCTGATCTGCTACGGGCTGCTTACCGCCGTTGGTGCCGTGGTGTTTGGCGCCGAGCGCTGGCTTGAACGGGGAGAACTGTTCTCGGTGCTATTCGCTACCTGGGGACGACTCGGCTGGTTCCGGTTCGGCGCCGCCGGCCGGCGCGGACCCCTCGGCGGTCTGGACGGAACTGTCTTCGAACCCACGGTGAGCCGGGTCAGTTTCGTGCTGCTGCTGCTGGTGTCGGTGTCCTTTGACGGGTTGCTCGCGACACCGAGCTGGAAGAACGCCCGGCTCTACCTTTCGCTACACGTCTCCCGCGGGTTCGTGCCCGGCACCATGGTCTACGAACTCGGCGAGGTGGTCGTCTTCCTCGCGCTGCTCGGGTTCGCCTGGCTGCTTTTCGGTGGCTTCGCCTGGGCGGTCAAACGGGCCGGCCGGCTCGGCGGCGGGCCGGTCCATGCCATCGCCGGCCTGCTGCCGTCGGTGTTGCCGATCTCCCTCGGCTACTTGGTGGCGCACAACCTGGAGTACCTGTTCATCAACGGGCAGCTGCTGCTGCCGCTACTCGGCAACCCGGCCGGTCTGCGGTCCTGGCCACGGATTCCGTACCCGTTCAACGACAATTACGAAGTCAACATCAATCTGGTGCCGTCGTCGGTGGCGTGGTACATCGCGGTTGCCCTGATCATCTTGGTACACGTCGCAGCTGTGGTGCTGGCCCACCGTTACCTCGCGCGCACGGCCCGGCCCGAGCGTGCGCGGCGGGCGGAATGGCCGTGGATCGCCGCCATGGTCGGCTACACGATGTCGAGCCTGTGGCTGCTCGCGCAGCCGATCGCGCAGGGCGGCGGGTGATGACCGGTGCCCCCGGATCTCCCCCGGAGGAGTGCGCGGATGGCTCGGGCAGCGCAGAGCTCGGATCAGGCCAACTCAGCTGCCGGCCCTTGCGCACCGACATTCTCCCTCGGCTCGGTGAGCGTGCCTCGGGGCAGTCGATGAGTCGTCGCGGTGGTCCGCTGTCCCTCGGGCTGGTGCTCTGCGCGGCTTATGCGGTCATCGCGTGGGGCTCGGCCCACCTCGGCGGCGGTCACGGAGTTCGCCCCCTCTATGAAGGGCCATGCCCACCCACGACCTGCCCGGTCTGCCCACCCACCTGCCCGACGTACTCGCCGTACGCTTCGCCGACCTCGACCGCCCCCCCGTCGAGCACGCCGCCGAGTCCACGGCCGAGCTCCGGGTCGTCGTCCCCGCCGTCCGGATCGGGCTCCGGCCCTCCGTCGCTGGCGCCGACGCCGGGATCACCGTCCTCACCGGGCCCCGGGGCGAGCCAATCCCCGGGCGCTTCGACCTCACCCCGACCGCAGCGATCCTCGGCCGGGTCCTCGACCTCGCCCGCGGTGGGCCCGATGCCGGTGGCGGGTGCCCTGATCGGCGCGCAGGGGGGCAGCGCGTCCTCACCCGATGGGGAAGTCTCGGTGGTCGTTCCGGTGGGCGCTGTCAGCGGTCCGACCCAGTTCGCTTTTCTCCCGCTGAATCCCGGCCCGCCACCACCACCCGGGCTTCACGCCGCGAGCCACATCTGGCAGGTCAGCGCCATCACCAGCAGCGGGCAGCTGCTGGCCTCGTTCAGCTCGCCGGTCCAGGTCGTGTTCCGCTACAGCGGACCGTCTCCCCGGTTCATCGGCTCCTGGGACGGTCGAGGCTGGGCCGAGCACCCAAGCACGGTCGACTCGCTGTTCCAACGGATCAGCGCCCCGGTAACCCAGCTGGGGATTCTAGCCGCGTTCGGCTCCAGCCCGGCCGGGCCACCAGCCGGCGCACAGGGCGCTGGCGTGCCAGCGCTGCTGGCCGGCGCCCTAATCGCGGCCGCGGGCGCAGCGCATCTGGGCCACCGGCGCCGGCTCCGTCCGACGCCTCCCGGAGACTCCCGGTGAGTACCGCGGCCACCGCGTTGGGAGCGCGGTCGCGCCGAGGGAGCATCGTCGTCACCACCGCGGTGAGCATTGCCGGGGTCGGATTCAACCTGATCAGGCTGCAACTTCGCCTCGACCGGGGGCCCTACCTGGCCTCCGTCGTGGCCTTCCTCGGATTCGGGGTGGCCGCGCTGGCGGCCGCCCACATTACCGGGACCACCAGAGGCGAGCTGGGCCTGATCCGACCGCGATGGCGCCGCCTGGCCCTCGGCGGCGCGCTGGCAGCGGCCGTCATGATCGGCATGGCATTCGCGACCGCGCCGCTCACCCGGCTGCCCGATTTCGGCCAGCTGGTCGACGGTCTGGTGCTGTTCGGGCTGTGCACCGCCCCCGCCGAGGAGCTGATGTTCCGTGGTCTGCTCTACGCCCTCATCGACCGCCGGTTGGGGCCGGTGGCCGCAGTCGCGGTGAGTTCCGTGGCCTTCGCTGCTGCCCACATCCCGGTCTACGGGCTCGCCTCGCTGCCCGTCGCGGTCGCCGCCGGATTGCTGCTCGGCTGGCTGCGCTGGTGGTCCGGCTCCCTCGCCGGCCCGTGGGCCGTACACACCGTGGCTGACCTGTCCCTGCTCTGGCTGTAGGAGGCTCCCCCATGACCCGCCCCCGGCTTCGAAGCGCTGCGGCCACCGTGCTCAGTGCCCTGTGCCTCGCATCTGCGGCGGCGTGCGCCCCGCACAGCCAGCCGCCGACGCTGCTCCTCGGCGCCGTGTTCCCGCTCACCGGGACCGCGGGTCCACTGGGAGCGGAGGAGTACGCCGGGGTCCGGCTCGCCGCCGAGCTGACGAACCGCGGGGGCGGCATCGACGGACGTCTAGTCAGCATCGACGTCCGCGATGTGCCGATCGCCGCCGACGCGGCTGCGGCGGTCGACTCGCTGCACGCCGCCGGGGTGCCGCTGATCCTCGGCGGCTTCTCCTCCGACCTGTCCATCCCGGCCAGCGCCACGGCGGCGCGCGACGGGATGGTCTACTGGGAGGCTGGCGCCGAGGCCGATCAACTGACCGGGCGGGGGCTGCCGACCGTGTTCCGGGTGGGCGCCACCGGGGGGCAGTTGGGCGCCAACGCCGCCCGCTTCGTGATCGGGCAGATCGCTCCCCGCCTCCACCGGCAGCCCGCGGGGCTGCGGGTCGCCGTCGTGGAAGCCGACGACGCCTACGCCGCCTCCGTGGCCGATGCCGCCGTGGCCGTGTTGCGGGCCGGCGGCACCCCGGTCGTGTCCCGAAGCCTCTACGACCCGTACACCCCCAGCTGGGCGCCGGTGATCGCCGAGCTGCGCGCCGCCCGTCCCGACATCCTCCTGTTGGCTTCGCACATCCCCGACGGGATCGCTTTTCGGCGCGCCTTCCTGGCCGCCGGCCTGCGAGTCGACGCCTTCGTGGGCTCGACAATGGCCCAATGCCTGCCGGACTTCGGCGACGCACTCGGCGCGCAAGCAGTTGGGGTATTCGCCTCCGACCGCCCCGGCGACGGCTTCGACCCGGCGAAGCTCCCCCCGGCAGGGCAGGGCATCTACGACCAGTTCGCCGCCGCCTGGCGCGCCGAGCATGGCCGGCCCCCCACCGAGGAGGCGCTCTCCGGCTTCACCGCCGCTTGGGTGCTGCTGCACCAGGTGCTCCCAGAAGCGGCCCGCGCCGGCGACCTGTCCCCCTCCGGTATCGCCGCGGTTGCCCGAACCATTAACTTGCCGTTCGGGTCCCTGCCGAACGGGGCCGGCGTCCTGTTCGCGACCGGTAGCCAGCTTGGGCAGAACCTCCGCGCAGCCGCGGTGATCTGGCAGTGGCAGGCGCCGCGGCACAGCGTCGTCGTATGGCCGGCGGCTTACGCCACCGGCCACATCGAGCTCGTCGCGGGCACGTGACGGTTTCAACGTGGGCCAGCAAATCGGCCACCGTTCAGTCGGCGGTCCTCGTCGGCGGGGCGGCGGCGGCGCTGGGCCTGCGGCTGGTCATCGGCGGCGCCGCCGCCGGTGTTTCGCCGGCGGCGGCGCTGGTCTTCGCCGCGGCGTTCATCGCCCTGGCGATCGCCGACGGTTGGCGACCCGGCGACATCCGGCTGCGCCAGCTCGCGGTCGGGACACTCGGCGGGGCGGTCCTGTGCATCCCCCCGACGATCACCCGGCTGGCGGGCCACGGGATCGGCGCCGGCCCCTGGCGGGATTACCCGACCTGGGCACTTGTTGTCGCCGCCGTCGCGGTGGCCGAGGAGGTGCTGCTCCGCGGCGCCCTGTACGACCGTCTCGCAGCCGGGGCGGGGAACCTGCTGGCGATCGGCATCGGGGCGATCCTGTTCGCCGCCCTGCACGTCCCGCTCTACGGTGGCCACGCGGTGATCCTGGACCTTGCAGTCGGCGTGTGGCTGGGGGCTCTGCGGCTGGCCACCGGCGGGGTCGCGGCGCCGGCGGCGGCGCACACGGTCGCGGATTGGGCAGCCTGGTGGCTCCGCTGAACGGGCAGATCCGATCCACGGCTGCATTGCTGTGCGGGGTGACCCTGCTGGGTGTTGCTTGGTTGTTGTCCCCGCCGTCTTCGCCGCCGCTGTATGACGGGCTGATCCTTGGCGATGAGCCCTACCGCTACCTCAACCCGCCGGCCGGCTACCGAACGACGCCACCGCCGAGCTCGGCGCGCCTGATTCTCACGGTGCGCCACGGAGGCGTGCCTTCGTTCACGGTGTCGACCAGCGAAACCCCGCCACAGGCGCAGCTCACCGGCCCCGCCGGCGCCCTGCGGGCACCCGTTCACGTGAACACCGTCACAGTCACCCTCACTCCGGTGCTGGCTCCCGCCCCGGCACCTGCAGGTGACCGCGTCGACGGCAACACCTACCGGTTCCAGGCGCTTGCCGCCGGGATTCCCGTAGGAGTTGCGCCTGCGGTCAGCCTGATCGTGGCCCTACGCGGCACGGGTGCTTCGGGGCAACCGACGCTGGCCCTCTTCGACGGCCACGCCTGGTCGCTACGACCCACCGTGCAGACCGGTACCCCCGACGACTACGCTGCCACGATCGCCGCCACCGGTGACATCGCACTCGTCCTGCCGCTCAATGTCAGCGCCCATTCCAATCCGCCCGGACCCTCGCCGGCTGTCGATGTCGAGGTCGTCGGCTTGTTCGCCGGGCTGCTCGCCGCGCTCCTCGTGCTGCTGAGGATCGGGCGCCGACCCGAGGGCGGATGAACTACGGCCGGCCCTGGCTCGATGGTCCCGAAGGTTCGGGCGTAGACAACGGGCTGGCTTCGCCGACATGACCCGGTTTCGCATTCGCGATCGCGGCCGGGCCGCTGTCGACGACGGCTGCCTCCCATCACAGCGCCCTGGCCCGAGGCGCAATGGCCCGTGTGGGGAGGCGCCATCTCGGACCATCGTCGACTCGGTCGGTTCCGTGGCCGGAATTCTTGCCGTTCGGCGACGGGTTTCGACCGTTCGGCTCATCGCCGCGGTACGACGCGGCTACCTGGGGGGACGGGCCCCCCGTCCGCGGCTAGCCTCGAACGCCCCCGAGAGAAAGGTCCGCTATGTCCGGTACGCGCGGTCGGTGGGTCGGGCGGCGCGGCGCGCTGGCCGGGACGCTCGCGGTGGCGCTGATGCTGCTGCTGCCGACCGTTCTCGGCGCCGGGTCGGCGGGGGCGGCGGGTCTGCTGGTCGGCCCGAACGTCAGTGTGCCGCCGGCGCATTGCGGGCCCGGATCGAGCCCGGAACACGGGGTGCAGGGCGAGGTGCCGCTCAAAGACCGCCAGGACGGCCGCTCCCAGCTCGGATACCGGTGCAATCTGGTCCTGGTCGGCCAGCACCAAGGACAGGGCGCCGGCTGGCAGAACGCCTGGTACGGCAACTGCGACTACTACGACACCAAGACCGCAGCGGATCCGGCCGACTTCCCCAACGGCAACGGCAACGGCCAGATCAGCCCAGGCACCCAGGTGATCGACGTGGCCAACCCGGCGCGCCCTGTGTTGACGGCGAATCTGAATACGCCGGCGTTGGATGGGCCGTGGGAGTCGTTGAAGGTGAATCAGGCTCGGGGGCTCCTCGCCGGAGTCGGTGGCTTCGGCGCCGACGGGGAAGGGCCACTGTATTTCGACGTCTATGACGTGAAGACCGATTGCGCCCACCCGAAGCTGCTGGCCAGCGTGCCGAGCGACGTGCCGTACGGGCACGAGGGGAACTGGGCCCCTGACGGAATGACCTACTACGCAGCGACGAACACGCTCTCGGTTGCGGCCATCGACGTGAGCAATCCGAGCACACCGCGGCTACTCACGGTGTTCAATGCGGAGACCCAACCCGGCGACAACATGCACGGATTATCACTCAGCGCCGATGGCGACACCATGTACGCCGCCGCGATCGGCGGGCTGCAGCCGGGGGTGGGTCAGAACGGGATCGAGATCTGGAATGTGAGCGCGATCCAGCACCGGGCAGCCGCGCCGGTGGCCACCCATGTCGGCTCAGTGTACTGGACCGACGGCGCCGTCGAGCAGGCTTCGATCCCGATCAGCTACGACGGGCATCCGTATCTGATCGCGTTCGATGAGGGCGGTGCGGCCAGCACAACCTCCGCGCTCGGCTCGTTGTCCGGGGATCCGGCCGGCGGGGCCCGGATCATCGACATCGCGAACCCGGCCGCCCCGTACGTCATCTCCAATGTCCGGCTGGCCATCCAAACCCCGAAATACGCCATGCAAAACGCCGCCGACATCGCCGGCAACGGTTCGTTCGGATATGAGGCGCATTACTGTTCGGTGGATCGGCAGGTCAACCCGACCGCGATGGCCTGCGGCATGTTCCAGTCGGGGATCCGGGTGTTTGACATACGGGACCCGTATCAGCCGCGGGAGATCGCGTATTTCAACCCGCCGGCGCAGGTCGCCAAACATGGCACGCTGAACGGCTCGGAGCATGACGGCGGGTCGACCAACACGCAGCCACCGAACGACACCACGGACTGGTGCACCTCGCAGATCCGGTTCTACACCGCGGCCGACGGCAGCCGCGAGTTGTGGGCGCAGTGCCAGGACAACGGGTTCATGGTGCTCAAATTCACCAACGGGGCTTACCCGCTGCCTTCGCTGACGACCAGCGCCCTTGCCGGTTCCGCGCCCGCCAGCAAGCCGACAGGGGCGACCAAGAGCCCGATGAGGGTCGCGGTGCTCGGCGAATCGCTGCCTGCCACCGGCGGCTCCGCCGGGCTCCCGATCGCGGCGCTGGTCCTCGTTGGCGCGGCACTGGTGGTAGGTGGCTCGTCCAGACGATTGGGGCCGCCGAACTCATGGGGTCGGCGTCGGCGGTCACGGTGCCCGGGGCGGTAGGTGGCTCGGGGTTGCCAGTCGAGCCGGCGCGCTGGATGGTAGAGGCGCCCGCGCCGGCCACCGGCCCCCATCCGGGCCGGCGTTTGGCTCGGTACGGGCGGGAAGGGAAGATGAAAGCCGCCGACGGAGCCACGTCGCCCACAGCCGGTCGGCGCCGCCGCCAGGTCGCGGCTGCGGTCGCGTGCATCTCCGTGGCGGTCGGTCCGCTTTCTGGCTGCGCCGGCAGCGGCCTCAGCGCGCGGAGTCCGTCCGGGCTCCGGGTGGGCGTGATGCTCCCGCTGACCGGTGTCGACGCTGAGCCGGCGCGGGAGGAACTGAACGGGATCGAGCTGGCGGCAGATGCTGTGAATCAACGCGGCGGAATCGGCGGCCGCGCCATCGACTTGGTCGTGCGGGACGTCAACTCGATCGCCGCGGCATCGCGAGTGGCTGCACAATTTCGGCAGGCCGGGGTGCCGCTGGTGATGGGCACCTACGCGAGCTGGCTAAGTCTTCCCGCGGCGCACGCGGTCGCTACCGACGGCATGGTGTATTGGGAGACCGGCGCGGTCGCCGATCAGCTGACTGGGGCCGGTCAACCGCTCGTGTTCCGGGTCGGGGCGTCCGGGTCGGACCTTGGGCAGAACTCGGCGACATTCGCAGCCCTGCAACTGGCGCCCCGGCTGCACCTATCGCTGCCGCGGCTGCGCCTCGCTGTTGTGGAGGAGGACGACCCGTACGGTGACTCGGTCGCCACCGGTGTCGTCGGGGAGGCCACCCGGCGCGGGATGCCTGTGGTGGCACGGATCCGCTACAACGCGGCTCACCCCGCCTGGGACACCGTCTTCGCCCAGCTGCGCGCGGCCGCGCCGGATGTCGTCATGCTCTCTTCCTACATCCAGGATGGGGTCGCGTTCCGCAGGCAGATGCTGGCCCGCGGGTTTCACACCGGTGCTCTGATCGGCACCACCATGGCTGAATGCGGCCCGACGTTCGGCTCCGAACTGGGCCCGGACGCCATCGGGGTGTTCGCATCCGACCGGCCGACGCGGGGGTTCAACCCGGCAGCGCTCAACGGCAGCGGCCGCGCGGCCTACGCCGTGCTGGCCGACGACTACACCCGTCGGTTCGGGCTGCAGCCCGCGGAGGAGGCGATCTCTGGGTTCAGCTCGGCGTGGGCGCTGTTCGTCGACGTGTTGCCGGCCGCCCGCCAGCTCGATTCGCTGGGCATCGCGGCAGCCGCCCGGGGCCAAGACCTAGCCGCGGGCACCTTACCCAACGGGGCGGGCCTGAAGTTCGCGACCGGTACCGAACAAGGGCAGAACCTGCTGGCCGCCAGCGTCATCTGGCAGTGGCAGGGGGTGCGGCACAGCGTTACCGTGTGGCCGCAGGTCTACGCGTTCGGGCACATCGAACTGGTGCCGCTACCTCGCTGAAGATCTTGAATGCGACCGAATTGCGCGGGCTCGAGCCCTCCATATGCTGGTCACCCGATTACCCGCACAGGTGGACGCGCGGTAGGGGCAGGTGCTGCCGTTTGGCGCCCGGCTTCAACCGTTTAGCGCAAAATGTTGGGGTTTCCGGCTACCTGGGGGGACGCAAGTACCCGGGGTAATTAGTGTGGGCGGCCTTCGATCCGGAGGTGTCTGCCGATGTGGCTCGCGGCTACCGGGACCAGGCGTGCTGTGCTCGCCTGCATGACCGCTCTCCTCGGGTTCACGATGCTTGTCGAGCCGGCGGCCGGTGGGACCGCTCTCACGGGGGGCGGACTCAACTCGCCGGGCTACTACCAAAACGTGCCCCGGCCGCATTGCGGTGCAGGCAGCAACCCCGAAACTGGATTCCAGGGCGAGGTCCCACTGGCGAACCGCGCCGCCGGGTTCCAGGGGTTCTCCTGCAACCTCCAACTGATCGGGCAGTCTCAGGGTGAAGGGGCTAGCTGGCAGAACGCCTGGTACGGCACCTGCGACTACTACGACACAGCGGACAATCAAGGTCAGGGGCCAACCCACGTCGGCGCGCAGCAGCATCTAGGGACCGTGGTCTTGGACGTGGCCAATCCGAGTCACCCCACCCCGACGGCGTATCTCGCCAGCCCCGCGATGCTGCACCCCTGGGAGGATCTGAAAGTCAACCAGAAGCGCGGACTCTTGGCCGGGCAATTGGAGTCCGGTACCCCCTTCGACGTCTACAGCGTCAAGAACGACTGCGCCCATCCCGTTCTCCTGGCCAGCGTCCCGATGCCCACCACCGCGCAAGGGCACGAGGGGGAGTGGGAGCCCGACGGACGCACCTACTGGGCGGACTCCGCGGGCACAAGCATCCACGCGATCGACGTCTCTGATCCAACCCACCCGAAGTACATGTTCTCCTGGACCGCACCAGACAGTGCGAGCACGCATGGGATGTCGTTCAGCACGGACGGAACCCGCGGCTATTTCGTGACCACCTCCATTACCCCGGCCGCTCTCGCTTCGCATCCCAACGGGTTCGTGATAGCCGATATCAGTGACATTCAGTTCCGGCGGCCCCATCCCCAGGTTCGGGAGGTCAGTCACGTCTACTGGTCGGATGGCTCGGAGGCGCAGGGGACAATCCCGGTGACCATCGGCAGCCGGAAGTACCTCATGGTGTGGGACGAGCTCGGCTCCGCCGGGCTCGCCATGCAATCCGGATACGCCTATTCCTGCGCGTCAGGACTGCTCCCATACGGCATCCCTCGGATCTATGACATCACCGACGAGCGACACCCGGTGCTGGTCTCGAAATTGACCTTGCAGACTAACCAACCAGCCAACTGCGCAACGACCATCCCTGAATGCTCGGGCCAGGTGATCTTCTGCTACGACAGCCATTACTGCGAGGTCGATACCCGGGTCAATACCACCGCGCTGGCCTGCGGGTTCTTCAACTCTGGTATCCGGGTCTTCGATGTTCGGGATCCCTATCACCCGAAGGAGATCGCATACTTCAACCCGCCGGCGCAACTGACGAAAGACCCCCAGCTTTGGGGCTCGGAGCACGCTCACGGGGACATCGGCGGCAGTGTGATCAACGCGGACTGGTGCACATCCCAGGTTCGCTTCTACACAGCCGCGGACGGTAGTCACGAACTCTGGGCGCAGTGTCAGGACAACGGCATGATGGTGCTCAAGTTCACGAATGGTGCGTACCCGCTGCCTGCATCGGGTACGACGCCCATAGCACTGAGGGACAATCCAGCTTCCGTATCGGTGGCGGCCAGGGCGGCTGGCTCCTCGCCGGAAGGTAGCTCGCTACCGCAGACCGGTGGCTCCGTCCAACTCGCCATCTGGGCGCTGGCAGCGGCAACAGCTGGCCTAGCGGTATTCCGCGTATGCCCCCGATGAGGAGCAGCCAGTCCACGGCTTCTGTGCGTACGGTGCGCACCTACCTTTCGGCATAGGCGTTCACACGAGGCGAGCGCACCAGCGTGAGGATGATTGGCAGGCTTTCGGCGCGGAAGACGTCGTCGAACTCGCGGGTGGAATTGGTGTCCCGGTCACGGATCAGTGGTATTGGGGCTAGACCGCCCACGTGGGCTGGCCACCTTGGCACACGTCGGACTGTTCCCGGGCTCGCCCTGTTGGCGGCGCCGTCCGCCGCTGCGAACGCAGCGACTGTATCTCGCTGGCCATCGCGTCGAGGTCGCGAAGGAACGCCGCTAGCCGCTCGCGGGCCTGCTCCGCTCGGGCTGACAACCCCTCGAGCTCGAAGAGGTTCCAGGAACGCAGCAGCGGCCACAGCACATCGTCGTGGTGGATGCGCAGATCATAGATGCCGGCGTGGGCGATCTGGACTGCCCGGCGACCGAAATCGCGGATTCCGGTGCCTGGCATCTGAAAGCCGATCGCCTCGCCGGCGATCGCCTCGATCGTTTCGTCCGGCGCCAACTCGAGTGCCGCACGGACCAGGTCCCGGTAGAAGATCATGTGCAGGTTCTCGTCCGCGGCGACCCGGGCCAGCAACTTGTCGGCCAGCGGATCGCCGGTGAAACGGCCGGTGTTGCGGTGCGCGATCCGGGTCGCTAGCTCCTGAAACGACACGTAGGCGAGGACCTCGGCCGGGCTCTTGCCGCCCGCGTGGTAGCCGGTCTTCATCTGCTGCATCCGGTCGCGCTCGAGAGCGACCGGATCGACGCCGCGGGACACGAGGAGGAAGTCGCGCAGGCACATCGCATGACGCCCCTCCTCGGCGGTCCATTGGTGCACCCAGGTTCCCCAGGCGCCATCCCGTCCGAACCTGGTCGCGATCTCGTAGTGGTAGCTCGGCAAGTTGTCCTCGGTTAGCAGGTTCACCTCGAAGGCCACCTGCGCGACCGGTGAGAGCGTCGACTGTCCGGGTTGCCACGGCTCAGCAGTGAAGTCGCGCCCCTGACCCCACGGCACGTACTCGTGTGGCATCCACTCTTTGGCCGCCGAGTAGTGACGGTCCAGGTTCGTCGCGACTACGGGTTCGAGCTCGGCGAGCAGATCCATCGGTCTCCTTCACGGGTTCATTTTCTACGTTCGCGTAACCTACGCCACCGTAACCTACGGTGGCATCGGCGGACAAACCGGGCGGCTACGGTTGCACCGGCGATAACGATGCGGGTCGCCGCGTACCGAATGAGGGCCAGGAACCCGATTACGGTGGCTGGGCAGGGCCAGGCGGTTGGCCCCATCGAGACTCAGGGCGCGGCCTGCGGGTGAACCGCAGCAGGAGGTGGCGTCTCCGCATACGAACGGGGGCCTCAGCGTCGGAGGCGGCCCGGTGGAGCTCCGTCCGAGACGCGAATCCTGGCGCAGATCGGGGGGCGCGCACTCACCGGTTGTGACTGGAGCGCATACCAAATCCCCGACCTGGGTCTCCAGTTGTTCAGCAACCTCTGGCCACAGTTCGGCGTGGTCGCCTCTCACCTTGCTCCCGAGGGCGAGACCAGAGGGCATGCTCGGCACCGGCGGCTGGTGGCTCGCAAGTGGACCTACCCGAATCGGCGAAGTGGTCGTCCGGCAGTCGATCCGCAGATCGTCGAGGCGATCCTGCGGTTGGCCTCGGAGAACCCGCGTTGGGGGTATCCCAGGATCGCTGGGGAACTTGGCAAGTGCGGCATGAAGGTGTCGCCGAGCACGGTCGCCAAGGTGCTCCGCCGCCGCGGATTGGGGCTGGCGTCGCGGCCGGCCGGTCCCCGTTGGGCTAGCTTCCTGCGTGCCCAGGCGGCCGGCATCCTGGCTTGTGATTTCTTCACGGTCGACACCGTGCTGCTCCGCCGGCTCTACGCGCTGTATTCATCGAACTCGACACCCGCCGGGTACACGTGGCCGGGGTCACCGCGCACCCGAACACGGCCTGGGTGACCCAGGCCGCCCGGAACGTTTCGGTCCGACTGGCCGAATTCGGCCGGCCCGTGCGCTTCCTCATCCGCAACCGGGACAGCAAGTTCGTCGCCGACTTCGACGATGTGTTCCGCGCCGACGGAGCGAAGATCATCCGGACCCCGGTGCAAGCCCCGAAGGCGAATGCTCATTCGGAGAGATGGGTTCGCACCGCTCGGGAGGACTGTTTGGACTGGCTGCTGATTGTCGGTGCGCGCCATCTTGAACGCGTGCTCGCGATCTACGTCCGGCAATATAACCAGGCCAGACCCCACCGTTCGCTCGAACTGAAGGTGCCAGACCCTAAGCCGAGGCCGGACCACGTCGATGCAATGAGTCGACTCCAGCGACAGGACCTGCTCGGGGGATTACTCCACGAGTACGAGCCCGCCGCGTGACGAGTTTATGCACCCTACGGGTCCTTTGAGGTCCGGAGGGCCGTCCTGGAGGTGCCGCTCTGCATCGGCTTCGAACGGTGTTTAAAAGCGTTCGGGACGTGCGTCGGATGTTGGCTGTGCCCGACATTGGCCAGCAATGCTCGAATGTTGGCTCTGAGCAACATCACCGCGTACACTTGCGTATGTTGCCCATAGCCGACATCGGAGGTGCGTCGTGTGGGTTCGTCCGCGGGGCCGCAATGGTTTGGCCAACGGCTTGGCGACGGTTCGCAAAGCTGCTTCGGTGACGCAGGTGGATCTTGCCGACAGGCTAGGCGTGAACCGCTCGACAGTGATCGACATGGAGGCGGGCCGGAACCCCGTGCTGACCCGGTACGCGGACGCGCTCGCGCTGCTCGGCTTCGACGTGATCCTCGTGCCCCGGGCCGCCGTCGTTGAGGTGCGGGAGTCTGCCGTGGGCATCTCCGCCGAGTCGACGCTCGGGGTTGCGGAGCCGCGATGAGCGAACTCGTCGTCTGGCTCGAAGGCCTGCCGGTCGCTGACGTGACCGAGACCCGCCGCGGCGGCCTGCGGCTGGTGTACCGGGACAGTGCGGTCACTGCCTTGGGTGTCGGCGCCCTGTGCCTGTCGACGGCGCTGCCGGTATCTCCGAAGCCGTACGCCGACGGTGCCGCCCTGAGCTGGTGCGAAGGACTGCTACCGGAAGGCGAGACGCGCACGCAGCTCGAGCGGCAGTTCGGCGTCCGGCGCGGGGACACATTCGGGTTGCTCGCGGCGCTCGGCCGTGACTGCGCGGGCGCTGTTTCGTTTCTCCCGCCCGGTGAGATGCCAGCGGCCGCCGGGCACGTGCACCCGCTGACCGCGGACGAGCTGACGGCGAGCGTTGAGGCGCTGCCGCAGCACCCGCTCGGCGCGGACGAGGAGGTACGAGTTTCCCTCGGCGGTTTGCAGCCAAAGTTGCTGCTCGTCCGCACCGACGACGGCTGGGCACGCCCGTCCGCCGGCGCGCCGAGCACCCACATCATCAAGCCTGAACCGACCGACCCGGCGCTTGCCGGGTTGGCTGCCGCTGAGGCGCTCGTGCAACGGGCCGCTGCGCTTGCCGGCGTTCCCGCCGCGGAGGTTGCGCTCGAGAAGTGGGCCGATCGGAACGTGCTTGTCGTCACCCGGTACGACCGACGTGTCACCAGCGGCGGCGGTGTCGTTCGGATACACCAAGAGGACGTGGCGCAAGCCCTCGGCAGCGACCCGCCGTCCGGTCCCGGAAAGTACGAGACGCTGGCGTCGACGGCGCCGACGTATGCGCGCCTGGCCGGTGTTCTGCGTGACCATGCCGCCGACGTTGAGATGCAGCGGCAGCGGCTTGGTGAACTGATGACCGTCAACGTCGCCGTCGGTAACACGGACGCCCACGCGCGCAACCACTCCTTCCTCATCCGCGGCGGCACTGTCGAACTCGCTCCGCTCTACGACTCCGCTCCAACGATGTTCTTCGCCAAGACGCGGCAGCTGGCGCTGTGGGTCGGGGGGCAGGCCATGCTCTCGCACGTCACTCGCCGACACCTTGCGGATGAGATGCGTGCATGGGGGGTCGCGGACGCAGCCGCTCAGGCGGTTGTCGAGCGGGTGCTGACTAGCCTGGATCCAGCGCTAATCATGGCGGCCGAGCAGCTCGATGTACCTGACGAGTTGCTACAACGCACCCTGGTGCAAGTGCACCGGCTGGCCGGATCTCCTTCGGCGCGGCAAGACCACTGACCTCGCTCTGCGTCACTACCGATCGGCCGAGACGTCCGGCTCATGCCGCTGCGCGATCGGTAATGATGCTCCTCATGTCGTCAAGGGCTGTTTCGGGATGGGTAGGAGCTGGAAGATTTCGCGTGCGACGTAGCGCTTCAGGCATCGGATGATGAACCGTTTCTGCTTGCCTTCTTTGGTGCGCCGCTCGACGTAGGCCCTGGTGTCGGGGTCGGTGGCCATGCGCACCAGCACGATCCGCCACAGGGCGCTGTTGGCTTGTCGGTCGCCGCCGCGGTGTAGCCGGTGGTAGCCGTTGGTCTTGCCGCTGCCGGCGGGGATGGGGGCAACGCCGCAGAGCCGGGCGAAGGCGGCTTCGGAATGCAGGCGATCAGGGTTGTCACCGACGCTGACGAGCAGGGTCGCGGCGGTTTCGGGTCCGACGCCGAACGCGTTGAGCAGCTCGGGAGCGACCTGAATGACCAGGGCGGTGCGTCGGTCATCAAGGTCAACGATTTCGGTGTTTAGGTGGTGCACCCGGCGGGCCAGCACCCGAAGTGCGGATCCGCCTCGGCGGCTCTCCAACTCGGGCTGCTGCCGACCAGATGCTCGTCGAGTTGCGATCCCCGAGCGCGCGAGGCCGCAAGAGCCTGACCGCATGCACGACGGGCAGTGGCTGACGTGCTGGATGGCGGACAAGCCAGCGTTGCGGCCGTCCGCTCGTCGCAGCTACCAGGGCCACCTGGACAACTACTTGCTCCCGTACCTGCGCAACATCCCGCTCGCCGCGCTGACCGCCGCCGAACTGCGAGGCATTTTCCTCAGGTCGAGCAGGTCGAGCAGCCACGCTCGGGACATCGGGCGCGGCGTGAGCCGCTGCGCGTCGGCCGCCTCATCGAGCGCCCGTGCTCCTCTCCGGGCTAGGAGGTGGAACATCCGGAAGGCCGTTCCCCGGCGAACGTGGGGCTCCGCCGCCGACCCGGGCGGACGAACGAGCAGCTACTGATCATGAATCTTCCCGCCTTCTGGAGCAGGCAGCCAGTCTTCGGAAGGTCTGCCGCCGGCGTCGGGCTGGTTGAGGCAGGTTTCCAGTGCGGTGATGACCGAGCTGAGCGCGTGCCGGCTCCGCGGGAATCTCCGGCTGCTGGTGAACAGCAGACCCGGGACGGCCCGCTCGGTGTCCGCGGCGAGCAGCCGCCGGAAGTCTTTGACGTTTTCGGTGACAAGCCGCCGGGTCTTGGTGCCAGCCCACTCGTAGAGTTCGGGGTCGGTCATCGACCGCAGCTGCGGGTCGGCGGCTACCGCGACGACGTCGTGGCCGCGCCGGCGCAGCTCTACGGCGATGGCGGGGGAGAACATCTCGTCGAGGATCAACGCGACTCGTCGTGGCGGGTTCACGCGAGCAGCCGCTGTTTGGCGCGCCAGGCCTCCTCCGCTGCGCGGGAGTCGGCGTCGGCCAGCTCGAGTTCGGCGTCGATCTCCTCGGGGTAGGCGGTGTAGTAGCGCAATGCGCAGTGGATCCGCGCGGCCGGCAGGTTAAGCAGCTCGGCGACCGCTCGGACGGCGGCCTCGCCGCGTTCGTCGACCTCACGGGTTACCTTGACGATCTCCCAGATGTCCGGGCCGAGGGCGAGCGCGGCGCGCCGACCGGTGGGGCCGTCCTTGAACACCACCCCTGGGTGCTCCGCCATCCGCAGCCCCTCATCGACCAGGCGCTGAGCCAGCCCGGACGGGGTGGCGCCGGGCAGGGCCCGGGCTCGGCGTCGGAGCCGGTCCAAGATCGCTTGGTCGAACCGGATCGACAGCGGCGCACTCATGTAGTGCACGATAGCGGTTGCACTACAAAGGTGCCATTGCGGCCAGCGACGCGCCCGCCCGTGACGGTTCTGGTCGGCGCGGCCCGGTTACCGAGGCTACGGGTTGGCGGCCGAGCGACGGATCGAGCGCTCAATCTCATGCCACAGCCTGTGGCATGTTATTGGCTGTGGCGACGGTGGAAGAACTGATGTCGGCGGCCATGGAAGCGCGTCGGGTGGCGCAGCGCGCGCTGGCGCTCGCGGCGCGCGGCACGTTCGGCGGGGTGGTCATGGGATCGGATCTCGGTGGCGCTGGGCGGCACGCCGAACGGTGAGACGCTGCGCCGGAACTTTGCCGACTCACTCCGGCGGCCGATCGTATTTCTGTACCCCACGGGCTGAGCCCCGGGGTTGCGGACCCCGAACAGTTGGTCGCCGCGTTGCGCGACCAACTTGGCCTCAGTCGCGCCCAGCAGCTGGCGAGCCAAACCGCAGGTTGGGACCTCGAATCGCTCGCGCATCAAATTCGGCCACGACCAGGGACTTGGCCAGTCCCGCTGACCCGCAAGGAGGAGTCATGAACAAGCTGCTGCTCGGCCCCGCCGAGGCCGCCGAGATCCTCGGCATCGGTCGGACCAAGCTCTACGAGCTGCTGGGTGCCGGGACCGTCCGCTCGATTCACATCGGGCGCGGTCGGAAGATCACGCCGGAGGCGCTTCTCTAGTACGTCAGGGCGCGCGAGGCCGCGACGGCCGATGCGCTGTGCACAAGGCCCTTCCCTTGTCCCACCCGATGTCTTACCATGCCACTATGGCCATCCGGGACAAGCGCTCGATCTCCATGCCACCTGACCTGTCCGCCGCCGTCGAGGCGGCTGCCCAGGCCGAGGGCACTACGTTCAGCGGCTGGCTTGCCGACACCGCCGCGCGTCGGCTCAAGATCGAGGCAGGTCTCGCCGGCGTCTCCGCCTTCGAGGCGGAGGCTGGTGAGCTGAGCGAGCCCCAGCGAGCGGAGGGCGAGGCCTGGGCCCGCAAGATCGCCCGCAGACCGGCCGCCAAGGCACGCCGACCCAAGAGAGCGAGCGCATAGGTGGCCGGCGTCACCTACGACACCGGCGTGCTGCTCGCCGCGGAGCGGGGGGACGCGACGATCTGGAGCCGGCACCGAGGCCTGCTCCTCCACGGCTTGGTACCCACGGTTCCCGCTCCCGTACTCGCGCAGGCCTGGCGGCGTGGCTCCCGCCAGGCCCGACTGGCCCAGCTCCTTGACGGCTGCCAGGTCGAGCCGATGCTCGAGGAGCACGCGAAAGCCGTGGGCCAGCTCCTTGGCGAAGCCCGGCGCAGCGACATCACTGACGGTGCCGTCGTCGAGGGTGCCAGTCGACGCGGGGATCTCATCGTGACGGGGGACCGCTCGGACATCGAGCAGGTCGCGGTCGCGGCCGCGCGGATGCTCGATGTCGAGGACGTGTAACAGGAAGGACGGCCGACATGGGCCGACAAGTGGGCGTGCGCTCCGTTATGGCGGTTAGCTCGCCGGCCTCGTGTGCGATGGTGGCTTTGCGCAGCGGCTTCGGCGGCCGCGGATTCAGGATCCTTTGACAGCGATCTTTCGCGTATCTCCGCAACGAGCCCGCATCTATGTCATGACGGGCACGATGAAGTGGAAGTTGTCGGCTCCGACGCGTTCATGCAGGGTCCGCATGATGTGGTTAACGTCGTCGTAGGGACCGGCGACGTAATAGGGCTTGCCGTTCTCACCGAACCGGATGTCACACCGGCTGTCCCACGGCCCGAGGAGTTCTGCCGCGGATCTGAACTCTGAGGCCGGTTCGAAGCCGAGGCGCCGCGCGTAGTCGACGGCGCCAAACACCAGCTGCTGGGCAAGCTCGAGGGGTGCGGGCAGGGCCGGTGTGTCGAAGGAGGCGAAGAACCGCCGGACGGCTCCGGCCAGGTCGGCACGCGGAATCAGACGCGCGCCCAGGCCGTCCTTGACACCGAGGCAGTAAACGTCGACCAGATATCCGTCCATTGAAACCATCCCGGCCGGGCGATCGCGGGCCACCAGGACGCCGGTCAGCCCGCTGCCCGCGGTCCGATTGTCGGTCAGCCCGGGCCAGTCGGCGTGGCCCACGATGTTGAGGCCTGCGGCCCAGCCGGTGCTCACCCAGCACCCGGCGACGCCGGGCTCACCTGGCGCCGCTCGCTCGGCCGCGACCTGGCGGACGACTGGGGCGACGACTGCCGGGCGCAGCCCGAGGGCGTGGGCGATCTCCTTGGGAGAGCGCCCACCGGCGCGTAGCTGCCGTACCCGGCTGAGCAGCTCATCACGGCTGAGAGTGTCCGCGGTCATGGCTGCTGTTGTAGCCCACGCCGGGGCGTTCGACCGGCAGGGCGGCGGGCGTGTCGCCGGGTTGTCCTTCCGGTGTGCCGGCGCCGGCTCGAGTCGCAGACCTCCTCGACCGGCTGGACGCGGCGGCCGACGCCGACTGGCTGAGCGCCGAGCCGGATGTCTTGGCGGCGCAGGCGTCGCTCGCGCTCGAGCTGGCGGCCCGCTTCGCGACGCCGGGCGAGTTCGCCCGGTTCTGCGCCGACTGCGGGTACTGGTTCGACGAGTGGCTGCTCAACCTGCCGATGCTGCTCGCCGACGCGGGTCTGGTCGAGCAGGCGGTGACGGTTGCGGACACGGTGGGCCGGATCGACGAGCGGCACGACAGCCTGTATGCGTGCCTGGCGGCGAGCGGACTGGCCCGGGCCGGCCGGGTCGAGGCGGCGCGGGCCCGGATCGCGAACAACATGGGCCGGTGGGCGGATTTGCCATCGACCTGGGTGGAGTCGGCGGAGGCGTTGGCGGCGCTCGGTGACCTTGAGCGGCGCTGGCAGCCTACGAGCAGGCGGTGCAGGTCGCCGAGGAGCGCGATGAGCCGGACGAGATCGTGGATGCGAACGAGTGGTTGTCGGGGTTCCTCGCCGAACATCCGCAGCTCGGGACCCGGATCGGGCCGGTGCGCCAGCGGGTGCGTTCGGCGCGTGATCGGAGCGGCCGGACGACGGTCACCGGCGGCAGCCCCGTCCGGGTGGCGCGCAACGCCCCTGCCCATGCGGGAGCGGACGGAAGTTCAAACGCTGCTGCGGATGCCACCGGTGAGCCGTCGCACACAGCTGCCAGCGGCCTCGTGTCGGCGCCCCAACTCGGTTGGCCATCAGGCGAGCGTTCTCTGGCCCCGATTGTCTGTGTTCGTCCAGACTCGGCGAGGATGAGACCCCCCAAACTGAGGTCGGGCCGGCTCCGGTGGCGGGAAGCCGCTAGCGTCTTCGTCGACCCGCTGCCGCGTGGCCTGCCGGAGGTTCGCCGAGCCGATGAAGATGTCTTGGGTCACTCTCGATCGAATCTGTGACGAGCGCAGGCTCTCCGACGAGAGCTACCGCCGTCTGATCGAGGACAGTGACCGGCCCCTGCGCTGTGCTGCGGCGCAGCTCAGCGACGAGGAGCTGCTGGGGAAGCTGCGCGGCTTCGGATTCGACTTCGACCGGGACGGGCTGCGTCGGTTGTGCGAGGGCGCACTGTCGGCCGAGGAGGTGGCGCGGCCGCTGATGGAGAGCTGCGGCTTTCGCAACGACCGGGAGCGCGTGCAGGGCGAGTGGATCTGGATCTGCCTGGTCGCGCTCTGGCAGCGGTGGTGGCCGGACCAGGCCTGCCTCGAGCTCGTGGACGACAAGATCCAGGCCGGCTACCACGAGCCCGATGAATTCACGCGGGCTGCGATCTGGTTGGACGCCTGGTCCGACGTGCTAAGCCTTTGCGACGCCGCCGACATCGACTCCATCGATGAGTTCGACGATCGCTTTCCGATGACCCAGTCCCTCTACAACTGGGGTCAGGATCTGCAGGACGCGTTGTGGAACGCGGGGCTTCGTGACCGGGCGCTGCTGCGGGCCAGGATCGCCGTGTGCGAGGCGGCGCTCGGCAGGTTCTCCGACCAGGACCAGCTACTGGTCGAGAACCGGCGCCGGGCGCTGGCCGAGTCCTACTTCGAGGTCGGTGAGACCGACCAGGCCGAGGAGCTGTTTCGATCGTGGCTGGACGCCGACCCGTGCTGGGGGTTCGGCTGGATCGGTTGGGCGGCCTGCCACTTTTACTGTGCCAGCCGGCCGAAGAACTACGCCAAGGCCGAGGTGTTGCTGCGCCAGGGATTCTCGGTCCCGGGGGTGCGGGATCGCGACGCCGTCGCCGAATGGCTGCAGATCCTGTGCAAGGAGACGGGTCGCGCATCGGAGGCCCGCGAGTTGGGATGGCAGGCGCGGCAGTTGAAGCCCCAGCCAGGTCTTAGGAGCATGTCCGACAGGACGCATCCAGACGGTCACAACGCCCAGGAGGAGGTGTTGCAGGCTTCCTCGACAGTGGGCTTCGCGGACGCAGGGCCGCCGCTCACCGAGCTTGCCGTCGCCTCGTCGGCGGAACGGGCCTGTCAAGTTCTCTGTGTGTGACGGTGCTTGATGGATGGGGCTGAATAGCTCCTGGACGAGCACTGGCTCGTCGCAGTTGGGGCAATGGCCGCCGTCTCCCAGCCGGCGGCTGAACAGGTTGCAGTCCGGGCAGCG
>DATLTS010000003.1 GCA_035533475.1 Mycobacteriales bacterium
GTCGACCAACAGTGACCGCCAAGGGGGAAGTACGGCCGAGGGCACCAGCAACGGCACCGATAAGCCCAACTCTGGCGATCAACTGACAAACGATCAAGCCGCCACGCCGGTCACCAGACGAAGACCGGCTGAGTAGTTACCTGGCAGTTTCGACCGCCCCGGTCGCCGCCGCGGGATTTAGCCACCCGGTGATCGACGTCAGCGCGGAGCAGGTCGCGCTGGTGGCCGTGACCGTCCAGCTCGTGCCAACGCCACCGGTTCGGATCAACCGGCAACCCGCAGATACCGCATAGCCAACTGTCGCGTTGACCCACCCACCGCGTCGCCTCGGGAACCAGAAGTCAGCGGCTTCCTCTGCTGAGCACGCGAACATCTGAAGGTCGCTGAACACGTCATCCGACCCATGGACCGAGTGTCCCAGCTCGGGGTGCGCGGGGCTGGGCGCATGCCCCTGTTGGACCCGCCCTCCGCCGGAATCGCCGGTCCCCGGCAGCGCCAGTATCGCCGGGCTTCCATGCAGGACAACGACTTCGTCGTGCGAGCGGCTTACGCGTTGGCCGCATGGAACGGCGCCGCCCACCCGGACCGCGATGGTCGTCGAGGCGTTCAGCATCACCGTCCGGCTCGCCTCGACACTGCTGCCGAGGCGACGCAAGGTTTGGGTCAGGCCAGCGAGGCGGGTCCGACTCCGACCTGGTGACCGCAGACGAGGATCGGCGGGAAATTGATCGGTTGCGCCGAGTGGACAGGCACCGTCAGCTGCCCACCGCCGGGGAACGTCACCTGCCACGCGGTGGGGTGCCCGACTGGGCCGCTGCAGTTGCCGGCGTAGTCGGTGCTCGAGAGCCCGATTGCTGCGGCCAGCTCGGTGGCCGGCAGTGGCCAGCCGTCCACTGCCTTCGGGGTGAGCACCAGAGGCCCCTGGACGACGGCGCGCTGCGGGGTGGTCAGGGCTTGGCCGGCGGAGCCGACCGCTGTGACTTGCAGGGTTCCGTACAGCGCGCAGGGCGCGGCGGAGGCGTCGCGCAGGCTGATGTTCGCGAACGCGGTGCCGGCGCCCGGCCCACCGGGGGTGTAGGCCCCGCCGAGCTGGCTGATGGTGCAGGCGGGCTCGGAGGATGGGACGCTGACGAGCAGTCCGAAGCCCCCGCCGTTCACCCGTGCTCCGGCAGCGAGACCCTGGGCGAGGACGGTGCCGAGTGGGGCAGTGTCGGTGAGTTCGGCGTCGTCGGTCACCTGGAGGCCGGCGACGCTTCCCTGGCGGACGGCCGTGTCGAGGGAGAGGCCGACGACGTCGGGGACGCGATCCGCGCCGGTCGGGGAGTTTGCCTCGGCGAGCAGCGAGATCAGGTATCCGGTGGTCAGCTGGGAGAGTTGGACTTGCCGTCCGGCGGGGCCGGTGAGCTGCTGGCAGGAGGCGCGCCAGTCGAGCACCAGCCGCCGCCCGTCGGGATAGCCGAAGAGGAGCGCGTCCTGGGGGCTGCCGCTCGAGGCGGCGAGGCAGCCACCGGGGGCGACGGTGTGTGCGCGGTCCAGCAGCAGCGCGTAGCCCGCCACCGCTGGTCCGGTCACCGTCGGCCCGGCGTTCGGTCCCGGTGTGATGATCTTGGCTGGGGTCGGCGACTTGACCGCTATCGGGTAGTCGTAGCCGCAGTCGAGCACCGAGCTCGCTCCGGTGGGGACCAGCGCCGGCCCCGCGGATCCGGAAGGGACCGGGTAGCCGGCCGGGCAGCGCAGCAAGGCAGCGGCGTGTCTGCTCGACGGGACGCCGCTGCGCCCGCAGCCGGCGGTACTGACGGCGACGAGGCAGGCCGCGAGTACCGACAGCCCGACGCGACGCGGACCAAGACCTGTCATACGCAGATGACGCCAGAGACGGCCGGTCGGTTGGGTGGCTACACGCAGGCTGAGGCTGGCTGCGTCCGTACCTCGGCGCGGAGCCGCGTGGGTGAGACGCGGCCCTGAGCCCGAGCACCGGAGGTACGGCGAGCACGGGCCAGCTCACGCGATGTTCGATGTGATGAACGTGGTTCAAACCGGCCGGTAGCGCCGGCGTGGGGCAGCCCCCCGCTCGAGAATGACGGCTATGTTCGTCCGCTCATGCCCATGAGGGGCGCGGAGCTGGCCGCTCTTCAGCGTGTTGACAGACCGGCGGCGCGGCCTCTTCGCGATGACAACAACGACGTTGCCGGCGATCTGATCAGCACTCCACCAACTCGACTTCTCCGCAAGTCGCCAGCTGTTGAAACCTCAGGTAGCGGTCAACGCGTCGGTGAGCAGGCTGACGAGGGCTTCGAGCTGTATGTCGACGCCCGCGACCTCGACGTCGGCGCCGTCGAGTGCGCGTGCGGCGAGACTCTCCTTGGCGCCGATGAGCTCGGCCACTTTTGCGTCGATGGTCTGGGCCGCGATGATCCGCCACGCGGTGACGGGCTGGTCCTGGCCGATCCGGTGGACGCGATCGATCGCCTGCGTCTGCTCGGCGGCGGTCCAGGACAGCTCGGCCAGAACGACATTGGAGGCGACTTGCAGATTGATGCCGACGCCGGCGGCCGTCAGTGAGCAGACGATGACGTGTACGTCGTCGTCGCTGACGAACGCGTCAATGTTCTTCTGCCGTACGCGCGTGGTCTGGTCACCACGGATCGACGCGTGGCCGATGCCGCGCTTCGCGAAGACCTGCTCGGCTGCGTCCATCACGTCGATATGCTTGGCAAAGAACACGACCTTGCCGGCGCTGCGCGACAGCTGGGCCGCGTAGTCGGCGGCCAGCTCGGCCTTTGCTTGCCCGATTCGGCGCATCATGGAAAAGACGTTCTCGCCGGTGCTGTTCTCGTCGGACTCGCGCAGTTCCCGCGCGCAGACCTGCCGGGCGATCGACACGTCGATGCCCACGGTCTGCTCGGCCTCCTTGCGAGCTGCCACCGCGCTCTGGTATCGCTTGACGAGTCGCCGTGCCAGCTTGCGTTCCGTCGCGCGCACCGACGTACCCAACGCGCCATCGAGCTCGATCGGCAGGTCGGCGATCCGCCGAGCCGGGATGTCGCTGGCGACGTCGGCCTTGCGCCGCCGGACGATGCCCATCTCGATGACCGCCTGGCGGGCCGCCGGGTAGAAGCCTGGGTCGAGGGGCGTCCTGCCGTTGGCCTCGAGGGCGTGCAGGAGGTCCGGACCGACTTCACTGTCCGTGATCCAGCCGAGGAACTCCCAGATCGCGAGGAAGTCTTCGATGTCGTTGATGAGCGGCGTACCGGTGAGCGCCATGAGCAGCGACCGCATCCCGCGCTCGCGGACCTTGCGGGACAACTTGAGGACGTGTTGCGAGCGCTGCGACGACTTGTTCTTGATGAAGTGCGCCTCGTCGATGGCCATCCCCCGGAATCCGAACTTGCCGAGCCAGCCGACGTGCCGGTCGAGGATGTCGTAGTTGACGATGACGATGTCGCAGAACGCATCGACGTCCTCACCATCCCCGTGGATGACGGTTGCGCTGTGCTTCGGGGTCCACATAGCGGCCTCGCGCGCCCAGCTGGTCTTCACGACGTTCGGTACGACGACGAGCAGCGGGTAGGCGCCGACGGCCTGCGCGGCCAGCAAGGCTTCGGCGGTCTTGCCGAGACCCGGCTCGTCGGCGAGCAGGAAGGTGCGGTGACCGTCCTTCGCCTTCGCAATTACCTGGGCCTGGTGCGGCATCAGGTCAAGCCCGGTCGCGATGTGCACGTCGCGCGGATCGGGAAGGGTCATGCAGGACGGCGCGTCGGCTGCGGACTCCTCGAACGCGCGGAGCAACGGGCGGATCAGCTCCCAGTCGGCGAGCAGCCGCGGCCGGAGTGTGGCGACTGCGGAGTAGTCCGGCACCAGGAAAGGTCTGGCGAGGCTGCGGGCGATGGCCGATGGCGGAACAACCTGCCGCTGATCGCGGGCGGGCGTGGCCTCTGGCTGCCTCGTGACGACGGATTCGGCCTCGACACCGAGACCGGCCTTGATCCGTAGTTCGCGCTTGGCGGTGGTGGTGCCCGGGAGCAGCGGCGCGTCGTCGGCGAGCAGCGCGAATAGAGATGCGCCCCCCGCGGCGGTGCGGGCGAGGGCGACCGCGAGGCCGTCGATCCGCTTCATGTGCGCGGCGCGCTGGACCTCGCTCATCGGCGCGGTCCTGGCCTCCGCCCGCTGTTCACGTAGCAGCAGGGCGACGGCCTGGAATCTGGCCCGCGTCCCAGGCGTGACCCCGCGCTGGGAGAT
This sequence comes from Mycobacteriales bacterium, assembly GCA_035533475.1. Classification (NCBI taxonomy): domain Bacteria; kingdom Bacillati; phylum Actinomycetota; class Actinomycetes; order Mycobacteriales; species Mycobacteriales bacterium. The sequence continues at coordinate 4,240 of DATLTS010000003.1, forward strand.
GGCCCGGTCGACATCCGCGGCAGCCATGGCGAGGACGGCGATCGGTCCCTCGTCCTGACGCTGACGCGGCGGAGTCCGTCGCTGCGGCTGGTCGGAGCGTCGCGGCTCGGCCTGCCCTGTCGGTCGGCGCTGCGGCCTCGTCGGCCGGCCGGCCGCGCCCTCGCGTTCCGGCAGCGGCACGCCGCCGCGGCTACGCCGGCGAGGCCGTGCGGGCACTCTGCCCTCCTCAAACATCGACTAGACCGGACATGCACCCATGGCACAGCCGGCTGTGCCGCGACGATGCGCGGCGTAGCACCGCTGCGCCTGCGGGCCGTATCCAGACCCAGAGACCCACCCGCCTTCGCGCGCTCCCCGACTGACATGCGGGACTCGCCAGAAGTCGAGGGCGGATGCCTCAGGACTCGCTCAGTCTACCGGCATCCGTCGTCGATTGAATTTACCGATAGCACCGGGCGATCGGCCGCTCGAGCAACGTCCGAGGTTGTCGCCGAGCGATCGGTAGTGCGGCGCTATCGACCAGTCGCAGTGATCATGCCGAGTGTCGGAGAACGGCACGTCTGTCCCGAAGCTGCAGGACCCTCAGCCGGTCAGGACCCCTCGGGTGCTGGCGAACTTCTCTTCCGGGCTGAAACGTGCCTCATAGCCCTTGGCGAGGCCGTTGAGGGCGCCAGCTCCGTCTCCTTGGAAGGCC
>DATLTS010000004.1 GCA_035533475.1 Mycobacteriales bacterium
TCCTCGGGCTGGGCGGCCCGGTGGATCGCGATCCGGTCCGTGTAGTACTTCACCGCGGCCGGGTCGTCCATCATCGGCGCGCTCATGTTCGTCATCACCCATCCCGGCTCGACGGCGTTCACCCGGATGCCGTGTTCGCCCAGGTTGCAGCCGAGCGCCTTGGCCAGCATGCTGATGGCGCCCTTCGTCCCGCAGTACGCGGTCTGGTACGGGGCGCCCACATGCGCGGAGATCGAGCTGACGCAGCAGATCGCGCCGCCGTGGCCCTCGCGGATCATCTGCTTGGCGCCTTCGGTGCAGACCACCCAGGTGCCGCGGACGTTCGTCTCGAACAGGGCGTCGAAGTCCTCGACGCTCGTCTCGTCCCACGTCATGAACGGGTTGATCGCGGCGTTGGACACGACGTAGTCGAGCCGCCCGCCGCGTTCGGCGGCCCTGTGCACCATCGCGGTGACCTGCTCCGGGTCACGCATGTCGGCGACGACCGGGAAACCGCTGCCGCCCGCCTCCTCGATCAGCCGGAGCGTCTGCGCCGGATCCCCGGTGGGCCGCTGGTTCACGGCCACGATCGCGCCTTCGGCCGCCAGCCGCACCGCAGTCGCCTGCCCGATGCCTGCCGTCGCACCGGTGACCAGCGCGACCTTGCCCTCGAAGCGCCGCTCCATGGCTCATGTCCTCCCGTGATCGTGCCGGTGTGCCCGGCCGGTCAGAAGATGGCGATCGGGTTCCAGGGCGACCCGGTGCCACCGGGCAGCCGCAGCGGCAGGCCGACGACCATGAACTCGAACCTCTCCTCCTGCTCACATGCCCGCGCCAGGTCCTCGAGCTGGAGGCTGTCCGCCGCGAACATGCCCATGGCCGTTATCTGCAGGGGGTGGATCGGGTAGAGCATGCCCTCGACGTTGCTGGGCACGGTCTCCCCATCGCCATCGGGGAGGAAGGCCGCGATCCGGCGCTCGTGCATCCAGGGGATGGTGTCCACATGCAGGCCGGCCTTGCCTTCCCCGGCCGGCGGATAGCCGTTGTCCCAGGCGCCAAGCTCGAGCCGGCGCCGGTGATGCCCGGTGCGGAACACCAGGATGTCCCCCTCGCCGAGCCTGACCCCCTCGGCCTGCTCGATCGCCTCCAGTTCCGCGCGGGTCACGGCTTCCCCAGGTTCCAGCCACCGGGCACCGCGGAACCGGGGCACGTCCAGCAGCACCCCCCGGCCGACGAGCCCGTCGGCGTAGGCGGTCACATCCAGCGCCGTGGCCCCGGCGGAGGTCATGACCTCCAGGGCGGGCCGGCCGTTGTAGACGCTGCCCTGGTAGGCGATATGGCACAGCGCGTCCATGTGGGTGTGGCAGTCGCCGTGGAAGGCGAGGCCAAGGTAGTCGGTGGCGAAGGTCAGCGTGCTCGACCCGATGTCGATGTCATGTCCCTGGACCACGTGGTGGGTGACCGGGCTGGGGTTGTCCGGGCCGGCCACCGTGTTCATCGGGATCGACATCGTCACGTGGCGCCCGGATCGCACCAGCGCCGCCGCCGCCCGCACACAGGCCGGCGTGAGGTAGTTCAGCGTCCCGAGTTCGTCGTCGGGACCCCACCGGCCCCAGTTCTTGACTGCCTCGAAGATCTCCTCGAACTCACGCAGCGTCACCGGTGCGGGCCGGGTCACAGCCGCCATGGAATCGCTCACCGCCTGCCGGCCGTCGGGTCATGATCATCCGGGCTGGCGTGGCGGCTGGCCGCGGCCAGGCGCGCCACCCGGGTCCCGAACTCGCCGATGGCAGCCGCTCCTGCCAGCGCGCCGATCTCGAGCTCGTACTGGCGCTGTTCGCCGGGTTCGAGCCATTGCAGCTCACCCCGCTCCCGCGCGTCCGGCCGCCCCGCGTCCCGGTTCGTGCTCGGCTCCATCGCGAGTGCGTAGGTGCCCTCCCCCATCATCCGCCAGACGGTGTGGCAGGGCAGCTGGGAGACACGGAAGACCTGGTACACGCCCAGCCCCAGGCTCCGGTTGACCACAGCGACCGGGACCGTTCCGCCCGGCTCGGCGATGACGTCATGCTCGAAGCAGGCTTCGGTGGCGCCGCGGACCGGGGCCGACATCGTGGCGTACCCCGCGGTCGGCACACCGTAATCGGTGGTCGTCCGGCGGCTGGGCACGAGCAGCTCCGACGACTCATCGACCACCGGGAAGCCGGCGTTGCAGTGATAGAGGAACATGTGCGACGTCGTGGTGTGGCCGACGTTCTCGACCTGGTCGCGCAGCACGAAGGAGGACTCGCCGACCCTCGCCTCGACGCGCCGGCGGAGCACGAGCTGCTCGCCGAAGACCGCCGACTGGGTCACCTCGCCTTCTGCCCACAGGACGCACTCGTCCCCGTCCCAGCGCTCTCCGTAACCGGCCAGGCGCGCGGGCAGGCCGCCGGCGCGGCCGTGCAGGCCGTACCGGGCCGTCGTGCGGATGTGCGGCTGGTTGAAGTGCTCCGCCGTGTCCTCGCCCGGTCCCAGGGTGTGATCCAGCCCGCAGGTGACGACCATGCCACCGCCCCAGGCGCGGAACCAGCCCCACTCGTCGGGCTCGTAGTACCAGGGGGCGACGACCCCGGCGCCCGACAGCCAGCTGAGCGGCCGCCCGCCGAGTTCGCATCGCCCGATGTCGAAGCAGCGGTCGACCAGCACGTCGAAGGCGAACCCGGTCCCGGTGCGGAACTCCAGGACGCGGACGCCCCGCCCCTGGCCGTCGCCGAGCGTGACCAGCCGCACGCCCGCGGCCTGCTCCAGGCGCCCGATGCGGCGGTGCAGCTCAGCCCGCGTATAGCGGGTACCGAAAAGCTCAGGCATGAATCCTCAAGGTCCACTAAATGTGCGCATATGTCAATGGTCTGAGCGCATGCTCAGCGAGTCCCGCACCACGGCGGCCGTCACGGCAGCCCAGAGCGTTCACTGACGCGTTGACAGCGACGGGATCGGTTAGCCACCGAGCCGGCGGCTGAGGGCATGAGCGGTGCGGATCACCTGCTCGCCCAGCCCGGCTGAGTACCCCTCGCCTGCTTCCTGTTCGGGGTATGTGAGCGCGATGCTGGCGACCGGGTGTCCCGCATGGTCGAGAATCGCGGCGGCGACCGAGGCGAGTCCCGGCGTCACCTCGCCGTTTTCCACCGCGTAGCCCGAGCGGCGCACGTTGCCGAGCACCTGCCGCAGCGCGGACGGCGACCCCGGGCCTGCCCCGTTCCTGAGGACGAAGGCTGCCGGGTCAGGAAAGAGCGCACGCACCTGCGCCGCGGGCAGCGCCGCGAGCATCGCCCGCCCGCT
>DATLTS010000005.1 GCA_035533475.1 Mycobacteriales bacterium
TCCACCGCAGCCACGAATGCCGCGGGTATCGCCCTCGCGAAGAAGGCGGTGGCGCAGTGGGAGCAGCCGCCCACCTGGCAGGGCCCGACGGCCCCGGTGAACGCGAAGGCCGCCAAGGGCAAGACGGTTGACCTGATCAACCTGACCGAGGAGATCCCGGCGCTGCACGAGTGGGCCGCGGTCGCCCAGGCCCAGCTGCAGAAGCTCGGGGTGAAGGCCAATATCTGCGACGGCAAGGGCACCCCCGAGGGCATCACCAGCTGCCTCACCCAGGACATCGCCGCCCGGCCGAACGTGATCGTGGCGATGGCGCTCGACACCACGTTCATCCACAACTACATCACGCAGGCAAACGCGGCCGGCATCAAGGTGATCACCGCCCAGACCGGCACCCCCGGGCTGCCGCAGGGCACCGGCGCCGTGGCCGAGGTCACGTTCGACTACCCGCAGGTCGGCAAGATCCTCGGCGCCTGGTTCGCCGCGGACTCGGGCTGCACGGGCTACCCGCAGATCATCACCACCACCTCCAGCCGGCAGCCGTCCGCGGCCGAGGTCAGCGGCATCCAGAGCGCGATCAAGCAGTACTGCCCGTCCTCGACCCCGCTGCCGGTGCAGAATGTGCTGATCCCGGACTGGGCGACGAACCTGCCGACGGTCACCCGGTCGACGCTGACCTCCAACAGCAGCATCAACTACATGCTGCCGCTGTACGACGGCATGACCATCTACATGCTGCCGGCGATCCAGCAGCTCAACCTGAACCGCAAGGTGCAGGTCGGGTCGTTCAACGCCACCCCGGTCGTGATGCAGAACGACCTGGCGAAGCAGTCCGCGCTGTCGGCTGACGTGGGCGGCCCGAACGACTGGTATGCCTACGCGCTCGCCGACGAGATCCTGCGGGTCGCCACCGGCGCGCCCGTGGTCGCCAACGAGCACGTGCCGCTGCGCCTGTTCACCCGCGGCAACCTGTCCACGATCAACCTCAACGCCAACGAGTCGACCTGGTACGGCACCGTCAACTTCGCCTGCCAGTACGACAAGCTCTGGGGAGCTGCGTGCAGCTGACCGCAGGAGCCCTTGGCGCCGGCATCCGCTGGCGCCAAGGGCTCGCGGTCACTGGCGCGTCATCGCTGGCATGTTCACCGCTGGGACGGAGGTAGGGCGGCCGTGAGCGACGTCGCACTGGAGGTACGCGGGCTCTCGAAGTCCTTCGGCGGGGTGCTCGCCCTGCACGACGTGTCGCTCCAGGTCCACCGCAGGGAGATCCACGGCCTGGTCGGCCGGAACGGATCCGGCAAGTCCACCCTCATCAAGGTGCTGGCCGGCTTCCACGCGCCCGAGCCCGGCGCCTCCCTCACCGTCGGCCCGGAAACCGTCCACCTGCCGGTGCCGCCGGGCGCCGCCAAGCGGCTGGCGCTCAGCTTCGTCCACCAGGATCTGGGCCTCATCCCGTCGCTCAGCATCCTGGAGAACCTGCGGGTCAACCGCTACCAGCCGCGGTTCGCCCGGCACATCGACTGGGCGGCCGAACGCGCCCGGGTGCGGCAGGCGCTGGAGCGTTTCCACCTGGACCTCGACATCGATCAGCCGGTGTCCATGCTCACCCCGGTCCAGCGGGCGCTGATCGCGATCGCCCGCGCGGTGTCGGACGCCAGCAGCCACGAGGGCGGGGTCATCGTCCTCGACGAGCCGACCTCCTACCTGCCCGCCAACGAGGTGGAAGCGCTCTTCGCCGCGATGCGGCGGGTCGCCGAGCACGGCACCGCCGTGATCTTCGTCAGCCACCGGCTGGAAGAGGTCAAGGCCATCACCGACCGGGTCACCGTGCTGCGGGACGGCATGGTGGTCGGCACCGTGGACACCTCCGAGGCGACCGAGGCGCAGCTCATCCACATGATCCTGGGCCGGGAGATCGAGCAGCTCTACCCCGAGGCCGCCGCGCACCCCGGCGAGGTGGTGCTCTCGGCCCATTCCCTGTCCGGCCAGGTCGTGGACGGGCTCGACTTCGAGGTGCACAAGGGTGAGATCGTCGGGCTGGCCGGCCTGGTGGGGATGGGCCAGAACGAAGTGCCCTATCTCCTGTTCGGGGCGACCCGCGCCCGGCACGGAGAGATCGTGCTCGCCGGCCGCACCATGGCGGCGGCACAGCTCACACCGGAGCACGCCGCCGCCGCCGGGATGGCACTGGTACCGGGGGACCGCCTCGGCGCCTCGGGCATCGGCCACCTGACGGTCCGGGACAACGTCAGCCTGCCGGTGCTGAGCCGGTTCTTCTCTCACGGCGTGCTGAGCGCCCGCCGCGAGCATGAGCACGTCGCCAAGCTGCTGGTCTCCTACGGCGTGCGGCCCCCCTCACCCGACCACCTGCTGTCCACCCTCAGCGG
>DATLTS010000006.1 GCA_035533475.1 Mycobacteriales bacterium
GTCGACGTGGACTCGGTGGTCAGCCGGGTCGACGTCGACAAGCTGATCGACCGGGTGGACGTCGAGAAGATCATCGAGCGTGTCGATGTCGAGAAGATCATCCAACGGGTCGACATCGACGGGCTGATGGAGAGGACCGAGCTCGGCTCGATCATCGCCAGGTCGACCAGCGGGGTGGCCTCGGAGGTGCTGGACGTGGTCAGGGCCCAGGGAGTCGGCCTCGACGACTTCTTCGGCCGCCTGGTCAACCGCGTCCTCCGCCGCCATGCGGAGGACCTGCCCCTCGGCCCGCCCACCCTGGTAGGCCCACCCCAGGTTCGGGCCGAGCTCACCGCGGGGGCCGGCTGATGGCCCCGGCCTCCACCGTCGCTCCCATCGAGGGCCGACAGGGCCACTACGCCGGGGCGGTCAGCCGGCTGGTGGCGTTCGGCGCCGACGTGGGCGCCTCGTGGGGCCTGTTCACCCTCGGCGCGGCCGCCCTGGCCTTCTCCGTCCAGCTGGTCAGCGGGCACAATTTCTCCCTCAGCAGCCACCAGATCGTCTCGCTGGTCGCGCTGGTGGTCTGGGAGTTCGTCTATTTCGCCTACCAATGGGCGTCGGGCGGGAAGACCATCGGGATGGCCCTCCTCGGGATCCGGGTGGTCAGGACCGACGGGTCTCCCATCGGCCCCCGACAGGCGGTGGTCCGGACCCTGACGCTCCCCCTCAGCTTCCTGCTCCTCGGGTTGGGGTTCATCGGCATCCTCACCAACCGCGACCGCCATGCGCTGCACGACCGCCTGGCCGGCACGGCGGTGGTCTACTCGTGGGACGCCCGGGCCGCCCGGCTCCGCTGGTTGGCCAAGAAGGAGATCCCCACCTCGGCCTGAGGCCCGGCGGTTGTGCCAGGGTTTTGGTCGTGCGCAACCGAACCGCGCCCGCCGGTGTTGAGAAGGGCATGTACGCGGTCCCCACCTCCACCGCCTGTCCTGCCCCCGGCCCCCTGCCGCCGGACAAGGTCCTGCAGTCGGAAGTGCCGGCGTCGGAGGTGGACGCGGTGTTCATGACCCTGTTCGAGGAACATCGGGATCGGGTCTACTCGACGGCGCTCCGGCTCACCGGCCGGCGCCACGACGCCGAGGACCTGGTCGCCGAGGCCTTCCTCCGTGCCTACCGGTCGCTTTCCGGCTTCGACCACGAGCGGCTCGAGACGCTGCAGCCCCGGGCCTGGCTGACGGCCATCGTGGTCAACCAGTGGCGGAATCAGCGCCGTACCGCCTCCCGCCGGCCCGCCACGGTGTCCTCGAATGCCTTCCCGGACGCAGATCACGTCGATGTGCTCCCCGGCGTCGAGCACCGGGTCGAGGTCCACGCTGACGGCGACCGCCTCGCCGCCATGCTCGTCGGGCTGCCAGAGCGCCAGCGGATCGCGGTGGTGCTCCGGTACATCGGCGATCTCCCGGTGGGGGAGGTCGCCGAGGTGATGGGGTGCCCGACCGGAACCGTCAAGTCCCTGATCAGCCGCGGGCTGGCCCGGCTCCGGCCGGGCGAACCGGGTGCAGGGATCCGCGAAGCGACCGATGGAGGAGCACTCCGATGACCGCCACCGATGACCGACGACTGATCAGCGCCTTGTCGGTGCTCTCCGTCCCGGCGCCCCCCGATCTGGCCGAACGGATCGTGGCCCACTGGGCCTACGTCGAAGGTCCGACCGTCGACGTCTACGTCGCCTTCAGCAACGCCGGTATCTCGAGCGTCGTGCCGGCGCCGAGTGTCTCGGGCGCGGGCGAGTTCGCCAGGGCCTTCCGCCACCGGTTCGGCCGTCCCCTCCTCGCCGCCGATGGTCCTCCGGACGGGGTCGGGGAGGCCCTGCGGACCGGCAGCGCCCTCGACCTCCGGTTCGATCTCAGCGGCCGGACCCTTTTCGAACAGGATGTGCTCGGTACCGCCCTGGAGATCCCGCCGGGCGAGGTCCGTCCCTACTCGTGGATCGCCCACCGGATAAACCGGCCCCGGGCGGTCCGGGCGGTCGGCACCGCCCTCGGCCACAATCCCGTTCCCGTCCTGATCCCCTGCCACCGGGTGATCCGGTCCGATGGCGACATGGGTCAGTACGGGTTCGGCCGTGGGCTCAAGCGACAATTGCTCGACGGCGAGGGAGTCGATGTGGACCTGGTCCTTTCGATGGTGCGCCAGGGGGCAAACTACGTGGGCGACGACGCCGGCCGGGTGGTCTGCATGCCGACCTGCCACCGGATGCTCTCGGTCGGTGGGGAGCGCCGCCGCGGCTTCCGCTCGCTGGCCGAGGCCAAAGCGGAGGGCTACCGGCCGTGCCCGAGTTGCCGGCCGGCCGGTCGGTAGTACCGGCCGTGCGGGTGACCCGGGCCATCCGGTGACCGGGCTGTTCGATCGAGAGCCGGTGGTGGTTGCCCCGGGCGCCGTCCACCTCCCCGGTTGGCTCGACGGAGACCGTCAGCGTGAGCTGGTCGGTTGGTGCCGGACGTGGTCCGAGGGGGCCGGGGGTTTCCGATCGCCTCGCATGCCGAGTGGCGGGACGATGTCCGTGCAGATCGTCTGTCTGGGATGGCACTGGTACCCGTACCGCTACTCGAGGACCGTGGACGACGGGGACGGCCGGCCGGTGGCCGCCTTCCCCGCCTGGCTGGGCGATCTGGGCCGCCGGGCGGTCGCCGACGCCGATGCCGTCGACGCCACGGTCCTCGGGCCGGAGCCCACCGGAGCTGCCGGACGCACCGAGCGATATGAGCCCGATGTGGCCCTGGTCAACTGGTACGGGCCCCGCGCCCGGATGGGCATGCACGCCGACCGGGAAGAGTTGAGCCCGGCTCCGGTGGTATCGCTCAGCCTGGGGGACACCGGGGTGTTCCGCTTCGGGACCGTCGCCGGCCGCGGTCGGCCCTGGACCGACGTGGAGCTCGACTCGGGGGACCTCTTCGTGTTCGGCGGGGCTTCGCGGCGGGCCTTCCACGGCGTGCCACAGGTGGTGGCGGGCACCGGCGACCCCTCGCTCGGCGTCGGGAGCGGGCGTCTCAACGTCACGGTCCGCCAGACCGGCCTCCCCGGGTGAGATAGGAGCGGTCGAGGAACCACGCCCCCGCGGTCCCAACGGCCCGGCGGTGGGGTCCCTCAATCCGCGCCCAATGGCCGAATGCGACCAAATTTGTGGCTCCACCTGGGTGTTTTGGGCGAGTAGTGGGAGGCGACACCATCTGTTGTCAAGTTTCTCGAGGACTGGTCGATACATGGATCCAGGTGGGTCGTCGATCTGCCGTCAAGCGCCTTTCGTCGGAGGAGACCAATGGATTCGGAAAAGAAGTCACGAAAAGGCGGGCTGATTGCGGCCCTTCTCGGCGTGGCCGCCTTGGGGCTGACCGCCGTCGTCACCCTCGGTGTGACCACGTTCTCCGCCCAAGTCGGTGGCAGCGGCACCTTCCAGACCGGCACGTTGCTGCTGTCGAAGACGAATGCGTCGGGGACCTGCCTCTCGAGCGGCAACTCGGCCGGCAGTATCACCACCAACATCAATGCCGCCTGTCCTGGCAGTGACCTCGGCGCTGGCACGACCAATGTGCCTCAGGTCAACCAGACGTCGACGGTGACACTGACCAACCAGGGCTCGATCAATTCAGCCAGTGGGCTCACCCTCACCACCGGAGCCTGCTCGGCCGTCGCCGCCCCGTACGGAGCGTCCGTCCTCAACCCCCTGTCATCGGGTAGCGACACCGCCGGCTTCTGCGGCAAGGTCGACATCACCATCTACAACACGACCGCAGGGAAGTGCTTGTACCCGGCGGCCGTGGGTGCGTGCCCCGCACCGTCGACCGCCAACAACCTCGTCACCTTGGCCTCGGCCAGCCCGTTCACCCTGGCCGCCTCGCTGGCATCCGGTGCGAGCGTCGGGCTCACCATAACGACGCAGCTCGACGCGTCGGCGACCAACGCCGACCAGGGCCTCGCGGCCAACGCGACCATGACCTACACCCTCGGTCAGTAGTCCCGAAAGTCGGCTCTCATGAGCCGTGAACTCACAGAGTGGCGATCAAATGAAACTGATGCGGAGTGGACTGACCCAGGGGCAACCCTGGGTCAGTCCCGTTCTTGGCCCGTTGATCCTCCTCGGGGTGGTCGCCCTTCTGAGTGGGTCACTGATCGGCTGGGGCGCTGGCTTCTCCGGCCAGATCTCCGGAGTCGGTACGTTCGGGAGCGGGACCCAGTTGCTCTCCGACACGATCGGGGGCACCAACTGCCTGTCGTCGTCGAACTCGGCGGCGGGGATCACGACCAACCAGGCGACATGCGCGACGTATCCGCTTTCGACCACCGTGGGCTCGGCGTCGACCACCACGCTCGGTAACCAGGGATCGGTAGCGCCGACATCGGCGTCGGTGGCCACCGGCGGTACTTGTGGCGTCCAACAATTCGCCGACACGTCGGCGGCGGGTACCAACACCGGCCTCCCACTCGGCGGTGTGACCTACGGCGCGACCGGACCGAGCCCCTACACCGGCACGGCGGCTTCGGTTGCCTTCGACGGCTCCACCGGCTGGGGAGAGACCCTGTCCGGCCTCACCATGCCCACCGATTACACGCTGATGGCGTGGATCAAGCCCTCTGTACTCGACGGGGTCGTGCTCGGGGCCACCAGCACCCAGTCAAACGGGGCGGCATCGAGCGCAGACCGCATGGTATGGACCGATGCCGCCGGGCGTCTGGACTTCGGCAACGACGTCACCACGTTGCAGGCAACCGCAGGGTCGGCGCTGGCGGCCGGCACCTGGTATCTCGTCGTGGCCACCAAGTCGACGACCAACGGTATGGCCCTCTACATCAATGGGGCGTTGGACAGCACCAGTACCTCCACCGGGGCCAAGGCCACGCTGAATTACACGGGCTACTGGCATCTGGGCTGGGGCGGTGCGGTCGGTTCGGCGTTCGCCAACCTGCCCACGACCGACTTCTTCGGGGGCGACATCGCCGACGAAGCGGTGTTCCCGACTGCTCTCAGCGCGGCAGCGGTCACTTCGCTCGCCAGCCAGACGACGCAGTCCGGATTCTCGACTCAGGTCCTCGCCAACGCCCCGACCTCCTACTGGCCGCTGCAGGACACCGGCACATCCCTGTACTCGGGCGCCATCGCCAACGTGGTCGCCAACAGCGCCGGGACGAGTTACCGGGACGCGTCCAACAACCCCGGCACCAACACGGGGACCGGAAAGGGCGCACTCGGCGTAGACGCTTCAGGACCCATCGGCGACGCTGCGACGACCTTCAACGGCACGACCGGCTGGGTCCGGACGGCGCGGGGCCCGCCGACGGCCTTCTACGCATCACCGGGACCACAGACCTTCTCCATTGCCGGGTGGTTCAAGACCACAACCAGCGGATCGGTCATAGGCTTCACCACGCTGCGGTCGAATGCCTCCCCACACATGTGGGATCGCCACATGTGGCTCGATGCGGCCGGACACGTCGTGTTCGGCGTCTACCCGAATAGGATTTTCGAGGTCAACAGTTCGGCCACGACCGCCAAGAACTACGCCGACGGCAACTGGCACTTCGCCGTGGCCACGGCCGCGCCGGTCTCGGCCACGGTCGGCACGGTACTGCTCTACGTCGATGGCGTGCTCGTCGCCGGCTCGGTCGGCAACGAGACGATCACCGGCAGTGAACCCGCACAGGTGTACGGGGGTTGGTGGCACCTCGGGTGGTCGAATGCCCACAGCTCATGGACCGATCAACCGACGAGCGGGTACTGGTCGGGATCGCTCGGCCAGATCGCCGTGTTTCCTTCAGTGCTCACTGCGGCTGACGTGTCATCGCTCTACGGCGCATCCTCGGCATCGGCATACCTCAGTGCGGTCACAGGTGGGGTGGCCACCTCCAACGCATTCTGGCCGCTCGACGAGGAGGCCCAACCCGGGTCTCCTCCATGCACCTACATCGCCATGACCCTTCAGGTCGGGTCGGTGTGTGTCTATCCCATCGCCACCGGCGCGTGCCCAGCCGTCCCCCCTTCGAATTGGCTGTCGATGAGCTCGTCCATCCCGATAGCGTTGCCGGCACTGAAATTCACAACGGCCACATCGGGCTCCGTTCCGGCGGCCGCGGTGGGGCTCCATGTCTCTGTCCCGTGGGTGATCACCGACGGGGCCAACGGCCTCTCGTCCCAGTTGACCCACAATTCGGGGTACGTACTCCTGTGAGGTATCCGGTGACTGTCGAAGCGGACGATCGGCAGGCGGACCGGGCACCCCTCGAGGATGTCGATCCCGAGAGCGACGCGATCGAATCGACTGCGAGAGCTGAAGGTGACCCCGTCGCCTTGACGGCGGCCGCGGCCGGCGCGGAGGAGAAGAACAACGCGGAGACCCCTCTTCACCGAGCGGCCCGACGATGGCCGGCATACTGCATCTCATCAGTGCTCGTTGCGCTCGCCATCACCTGGTCAGGCTGGCTCGTCTCCGGGGGCGGATTGTTCACGGTCGGCTCCCCGTCGATGGGAATGGCCGCTCCCGTGGGCTCCCTGGTGGCCACCCAGCCGTTGACGCCGTCGGCCGTGTTGCGTGTTGGCGACATCGTGGTGCTGGAGCCCCATCGGGGGCATTCGTTGACCTACGTGCACCGCATCTACCGGGTCCTTCCCCACGACCGATATCTGACCAAGGGGGACCTCAACCAGGAGCCCGATCCATGGGTCATCACCCGTGGCAATGTCATCGGTACGCCTCAGGCCGTCATCCCCGCCATCGGTTGGATCTACAGGTGTGCGCCATGGATGTTCCTCGGCGCCGCCGCTCTGGTCGCCGTCGCCCTCTTCGTCGGGGAGCGCCAACGGCGCTGGATCCTCGCCTTCGGACCGACAGTGCTGTTCGCTGTCCCCCTTCTGTGGTTTCAGCCGCTCATAGGGGGATTCCTCTACGGATCCGGGCGTCGGGGTCGTCTCGTGGCGGTGAACCTCGTCAATACCGGCATTCTGCCCGTCCAATATTCGCCAGCCGGGGGCCGAGTCGTTCATGCGGTGCCAGGACAAGAAGTGCTGGTGACCGGGTTGGTCCCCAAGCACCGCTCGCTCGACATCAGAGTGAGCGCCGCGCTGCCCTGGTGGGGCTGGGCCCTGGTCGTCCTGGCTTGCCTCTTACCGCTGGTACTGGTGGCTCTGGACGACCGCATGAGGCGGCCCGCCCGGCGTTCCGCAAAGGGTAACGCTGGCCTCTACCTTCTGGACTCACGACCCGGCGAAATGCTGTCACCTGCGTCCCAGCACGAGGTTCCCGTGCCGACGGATGAGCTCACGTATGACCGGGCCGGCAGCAACATCGAACCGTCGCGCGCGAGTGGGACCTTTCCCGGAACCATCAACGGGAACACCGCGAGAGATCCGCTCCCACCGGCGCGCTCTCACATCGACCTGGCCCCCGGCCGCAAACGCTGCTCTCGGTGCAGGCTCATCCTCCCGGTGGAGGCGTTCGGGAAGGACAAAGGAAAACCCGATGGGTTGACCAGCAGATGCCGAGGGTGCCGGGCTGAGGCCGCACGGCAGCGGAGATCGGCGGCTGTACTCGAGAAGTCCGGTCGGTCCTGACTCCCGACCTCGGCCGGCGGGCGCCCCCGTTCCCGGCCCAAGGGTGCCCGCCGGCCCGCCTCCTTCTCAGCGCCGGGGCCTCCGTCGCTCCCCCTGCCGCTCCGGCTCGGACGGTCGCCTCCCGGGTCCGCGTTTCTGCGCGGTCGGTGCTTTGCTCCCCTCCTGGCCTGCTTCGGCCACCCCCGCCGAGAGGCCGGTGCGGGCGGGGCACTGGCAGAAGCCGCCGTCCCGGTGGCGACAGCGGCCCTGCGCCGGCAAGCGGGTGCACAGGTCATCTGGGCGCCCAACGGCTACGACGGATTCCGTATGCGCCTGGCCGAGCTGGCCGGTGTACCGCACCCGCCAGAGTCCTACCGGCGGATCGAGGAGACCGCCGAGCATCGGCGGCCCATTGGCGATCAGTGGCGGCGGATTACCCCGATCGTTCCAGCGAGGCGTGACCATTCATCACGATCACGATCACGACCACTGACCCCTGACCACCCGACGTGCCAATCAGTAGCGGGTCGTCAGGGCGACTCCCTGCCGGCGTTTGGGCCGACCCCTGGACGATGTCCTGCTCGCTGACCGGAGACACCTTCTGTCTCAGTTTGAGGTTGTTAGTGCGGTAACGCCTACTTGATTCGAGAGTCTCACTGCATTGTCCGTACTCTCCGAGCAAATCATTTACAGCTTGATGTCCGCATAGAGGTGGTGGCGCGCGAGCAAACCGGAACACCGGTCTTCGCAGGCTTGGGCGATGAGGGGATCGATTTCGTACTTCGCTTTGGCTGTGGATACCGCCGGTGTCGTGGCTCTCAGGGCAGTGACGATGACGTCGGCGACTTCGTCGATCTCGTCCGACCCCAATCCCAGCGTGGTCAGCGCCGGTGTGCCAAGTCGAATTCCGGAGGTGTACCAGGCGCCGTTGGCGTCACCTGGCAGTAGGTTGCGATTGGTGACCACTCCTGCGTCAAGCAGGGCAGCCTCAGCTTGACGGCCGGTGAGTCCGAAGCTGGAAGCCACGTCCAAGAGCACAAGGTGGTTGTCAGTCCCCCCAGTGATGAGCCGTGCTCCCCGCCGTATCAGGCCCTCCGCCAGAGCACGTGCATTCTCTACGATGTGGACGGCATAGGAAGCGAACGAGGGCTGGCGAGCCTCAGAGAATGCAACGGCTTTGGCCGCCATCACGTGAGGCAGCGGGCCGCCGAGGACCATCGGGCACCCCTTGTCCACGTAGGGGGCGTACTCCTCGGTG
The DNA here is from genome assembly GCA_035533475.1 of Mycobacteriales bacterium. Lineage (NCBI taxonomy): Bacteria > Bacillati > Actinomycetota > Actinomycetes > Mycobacteriales > Mycobacteriales bacterium. Next base: position 8,820 of record DATLTS010000006.1, read on the forward strand.
CAGAGGACCAGTCCGCCCCGAGGACCACGAAGTGACTTGTGAGTGGTGGACGTCACGATGTCGGCGTGGGGAACCGGATCAAGATCACCGGTGAGCACCTTCCCGGCCACCAGTCCGGCGAAGTGGGCCATGTCGACCATGAAAGTAGCCCCGACGTCGTGGGCGATCTCGGCCAGGATGGCGAAATTGGGGTTCCGGGGGTAGGCCGAGTAGCCCGCTACGAGCACCAGCGGACGGAACTCTCTCATCTGGGCCGCGATGGCGTCGTAGTCCAGGAGCCCGGACGTGGGGTCGACCCCGTAGCTTGCCTGATCGAACATCTTCCCTGAGATGTTGGGACGGAACCCGTGGGTGAGATGCCCGCCGGCGTCGAGCGCCATGCCCATCATGCGCTGGGAGTGCAATTCGTTGCGCAATCGATCCCAGCTATCGGAGTCAAGGTCGTTCACGTGACTCGACCCTGCCTCGTCGAGAAAAGGTTGCTCGACTCGGTGGGCAAGGATGGCACTGTAAGCAACCAGGTTTGCGTCGATCCCCGAATGAGGCTGGGCATAGGCGTGATCGGCGCCGAACAGTGCCTTGGCGTGGCGGGAAGCCAACGTCTCGATCCGGTCAACCATCTCGCATCCGGCATAGAAGCGATGGCCCGGAGTGCCTTCGGCATACTTGTCCGACAGCCAGTTGCCCATGGCCAGCAGCACGGCCGGTGAGGCGTAGTTCTCTGAAGCGATGAGCTTCAGTTGACGCCGTTGGGATTCCAACTCACCGACGATGGCCTCAGCAACATCTGGTTCGGCGGCAGAGATCACCTCCAACGCCGATCGATAGGCACTCGCTACGACTGGATTGGGCACCACGCGCTCCTTCGGACGACATCGAGTCTTCGCCCAGGCGCACGGCTACATCCGGCAAGCTGCCGGCGGGTCGGTCCCCAGTGGTGCTCCACCCAGACGCCAGTAACGACCCGCTGCAACGATAGCCCCAACGAGCTGCAGAGAGGTATGGACGCGGTCGAAGTATGACTCGGAGGCGCCCGTGGATGGATCGGCGCGCAGGCCTCCACTCAGGGCTCTGGAAGTGCCCCCTACCGCGCGGCCGATATCCAAGTGAGCCATGCCTTTGATGTGCCGGAGCGGGTCACCGACAGCCGGCGTTAGGTGGCACGCCCACTCCAGGTGAGCCGGGCGGCGATGACGTCGTGCTGGTGAGCGCAACGACCGCTACACCGACTCAATCGCGAACGAGTTTCAGTGCCAGCCCGGGAACGATGAAGGATGCCAAAAAGATCGGCAAGAACCTCTTTCCGGTGCATCGGAAGGCGACGATCTGGTTATCGGCGGCGTCGAAGGTCTCAGTGCTGCTCGACTTTCGGCCATTGCGGACCTGCAGGGTATGACGTCCGGGCTCGACTGGAATCTCGATCGTGTCGTTCATTTCGACCGACCCGACCCGCTCACCGTCGACCACGGCATCGTACGTGCCCCGACGGACCTCCGCTCCGATTGCCTTGTGCGTCAACTTCAGCGTTGCCGAAATCTGTTGATCTCCTCTTGCCTCCGAACGGCCGTTGTCCGGGTGCTCGGCGATGAATGCAGCGTACCTGCGACCGTCATCGACGCCGACCGGTCCCGAATCCCTCGCCGTCGAACATTGCGGCCCGGTCACAGCGTGCCGTTCGTACAGACTCCACGGCTTGGGAAATAGGACCCTTCCTCGCGACAGTCGAATGGCGCCACCGACCCGGCGTCAGGGCACCCTGCGCACTGGGGTTCAGGTCCACCAGAATGGAAGCCGTGAATCTGCGACCCTCACTTCCGCCGACCTGTTGGCGTTCTGTGAACTGCGGATTGAGTTCTCTGGCCGAGCACCGGGGCATCCGGCCGGATGACTTCCCAGGTCGGCTATCCGACGACACCCGGCAGTTCTTCGAGCGAAAGCGTCTTTTTGGACGCCTCTTCTCCTGGCTGGTCGAAGATGCTGGAAATCAGATCGGTCCCGCTTCCGTAGTCGTGCACGATCTTCCGCCACTGCCGGAAGATCCTCGGTCGCGTGAGGGCTAGATCATCAACATGTACATTCGACCGGGTCCCGGTGGCAAAGGAATCGGTCGTCGCTGGTCCACCAACCACAAGGCTTGGATGGTCGTGCGGGGTACCTCGGGATTCGAGAGTGGCTCCCGTCGGGTCAGCAAGATTGAGGAACCCCTCAAGTGTCCCGCCGACCCGGCGAATGTTGGGGGCAGCCGGCCAAGCTCGTGACATCTCCACGAGTGGGGCCAGCTCCTCCGCCTCCAGCATCGGCTGTTCGTCACTTCAGGCGCCGCCCCAGTTTGGATCGCCGAAACGACGGCGGCTGGTGCGCCTCCGACTGGAGGGTCAGCTCAGGATGCGATAGCGCAGGTTCACAACACCATTGCCGAACCGGTGCTCCTCCAGCAGGTCCAACTGGACACGGGCGTCTCCGGAGAAAGCGGGCTTTCCTCCACCGACGAGCACCGGATACATGAAGAGCTGGTACTCATCGATCAGCCCGGCGCTGAACGCGTGCGCAGCGAGGGTCGAACCCCCGACGGTCATATCGCTCGCGGCGGACGCCTTCAGCTCCCGTATCGAATCGGGGTCGAAGCGGCGCTCGAGCCGCGACTTGGCGGTCGGGACTGCATGCAGCGTCGCCGAGTAGACGATCTTGTCGGCCACTCGCCAGACATGGGCGAAGTCAGCCATGAGCTCCGACTGGGCAGCCAGGTTGGGGTCGGTCTCCCACGGGGCCATCGTCTCGTACATGCGCCGTCCGTAGAGGTGGGTACCGACCGGGCGCACAATGTCGGTGATGAAGGTGAAGACCTCATCGGTGGGCTCGGTCCAGTCGAACCTGCCGTGCGCGTCCTCGACGTAGCCGTCGAGGGACATGTTCGCCACGTAGATCAGCTTGGCCATGCCGCTCCTCAGTCGCCCGTGTGAGCATCTGGGAGCAACTATAAATGAGGTGATGCACGACGAAGACTGTTGTCTGACTCGATGCTGAATGCGGGATTGGCCCGGTGAGCCCTCGGACACCTCGACTGGAGGGCTTGTGGTCCTCGCCATGCGGTACTCGCCCCTACGTGTTGTTGCACGGGTGATGGCACCGCGATTAGGCGCCCCCCCAAACCGGTCAAGCCCCACTTCGCCGCACGCCCTGCCCTCTCCGTTCGGGTGGCGCCGGCCGCTGTCCCGGCCCCCGGCCCGGCGCCTCAGGCCCCTGGCGCGGCGGTTGTGGGGTCGTTCGCCTGCCTGTCCCCCCGCTCTGGGTGGTTTGGCGCCCTCGGCAGCGTCTTTTTGGCGTCCTCGGCCGGATAGCCGGGCCAGTCCTGCGACAGTTCGTCAGGCTGATCCGGCGGCTGGGGCTGGCTTGATGGGACCCCTTCTGGCCCGGGCTTGAAGGAAAACCTACCCAGGTAGGCGGTATCTGAGTATGATTTCCTTCCATGAGGACGGCAGGAGTCCCGGATCTCCGAGACCAGCTGGGTGACACGTTCACCTACGGCGAGGCCAAGCAGGCAAGTGTCGGTGACCGGCGTCTGTACGCCTTGCGCGACAGCGGAGAGATCATCTCGCTCGGCGGTGGCGTCTACCGCTGGGCCGACGCCCCGCCCGCCGACTCCGACCTGATCGAGATCGCCGAGCGCGTCCCGCACGCCACGCTGTGCCTGGAGACCGCGCTCGCTCGCCACGGCCTGATCGATGCCATTCCCGCCGCCATCGACATCGCCATACCCAGGGGGAGCACTCGACCGTCCCTGAAGGCGCCGTCCCGCATCCACCAGTTCGACCCCCGGACGATCGACCTGGGACGCGACGAGCTCGAGGTCGGGGCCCGGCGCCCTCTCGGGCTGTACTCGGCTGAGCGGTGCCTCGTCGACGTCGTCCGCCTCCGCCACCTCGAAGGCAGTGACGTCGCCTGGGAGGCGCTGCGCCGTTGGCTCGGACGATCGGGGCGAAGCCCGGCCCAGATGATCGAGCTGGCCCGCAACTTTCCCCGTGCCGAGCCGGCTCTGCGTCGGGCGTTCGAGGTCCTGCTGTGACCGCTCCCTCCCGGGCCACCCCGGCTGGTCGGGCCTACCTCGATCTACGGGCCAAGGTCCGAGGCGATCGCCGCCCAGTCGACGAGCTGTTGCAGCTCTACGTCCTGGAGCCCTTCCTCGCTCGCCTGGCCGGGTCGCGCTTCGCCGAACACCTGGTCCTGAAGGGCGGCGTGCTCCTGGCCGCCTTCGGCGAGCGCCGTGCGACCCGCGACATCGATCTCCAGGCCCAGGCCCTCGACGACGACCCGGAAAGCATCCGGGCGGTGATCTGCGACGTTGCCGCTCAGCACCTCGACGACGGCGTGTTGTTCGACGTAGGCGGCGCGATCACAGAGGTGATCCGAGACGAGGACGCCTACAGCGGCGTTCGGGTGTCAATGCGAGCCGAGCTGGCGACGGCCCGCCCACACTTCCACGTCGACGTCAACGTGGGCGACCCGATCACGCCCGCACCGCAGGAGCTGCACCTTCCCCGCCTGCTCGGCGGCGAGGTCGTCGCACGAGGGTATCCGCTCGTGATGGTGCACGCCGGGAAGATCGTCACTGCCGTGGCCCGCGGAACGGTCAACAACCCGCTGGAGGGACTTCGCCGATGTCTATCTTCTGAGCCGCCGTCATCCACTGATCGGAGCGGATCTCACCGACTCGGTCCGCCAGGTGGCCCGCCACCGGCAGGTCGAGCTGCTTCCTCTCGCCCGCGTTCTCGACGGCTACGGCGAGATCGGACAGGCGCGATGGGCAACCCGGAGGAGAAAGCAGCAGCTAGAAGACCGCGTCCCCGATCAACTCGCCGAGGTGGTCTCGGCGGTTGTCTCCTTCGCGGATCCCGTTATCACCGACACGGCAGCAGCCCTCGCATGGGATCCGGCGAGTGGCGTGTGGTCGTCGGTCCCTGATGGTCGCTGATCTGTACGAAAGGGAGGCTGAAGCGGTGGCAGGAAAGTCACGACGAGTCACATCACCCCTTGTGGCAAGGTGGCGGATCGTAGACATGGACCTCTGGGCCCAAGAGGACGTCGACCTCGTCGCTCCGGGGTTCATCGAGTTCGAACCGGACCACATGGGCAGTCTCGGGTTCATTGCGGTCCAAGGTGGGATCGACTGGCGCGACGCACCTCGTGACGGACACCCCGGTGTGGAGTTCTCTTGGGAGGGCTTCGACGAGGGTGACCACACCACCGGTCGGGGGTGGGCTGCCGTCGAAGATGATGGCAGGCTTCGAGGCCACCTCTTCTTCCACCGTGGCGACGATTCGGGCTTCCGGGCCGAGCGCACAGGCGACACGCGATGACCACCGGCACGCCTCGGAAGCCGCCCGTGTTCGGACCGGAGCCGTGGTCGGAGCTAGCCGGGCGGTCCTGGAGCTACTGGGACCTGTGGTTCGCCGCCGTTGCTGTCGCTGACTACGCCGACAGCCTGGACGACCTCGAAGCACATCTCGTAGGCGAGCTGCGGAGTCACGTCGACGGCCGGCAGGGCGCCGAATCGAAGCTCAGCCATCTGGCTGACCTGCGCTCCAGGATCGAAGAGGCCGGTCTCACGCCGGCGGACCTCGCCACGTCGGTGATGCTCTCCGACAAACGGGTGCTGGCCAAGGCGAGGAAGAAGGTGAGCGACCGCTGGGTGGAGGGACGGGCCATGACGCCCGCCATTTGTCGAGAACTCCTATCCTCCCGCCGGTTGCGCCGGGGTGCCAGTGTCCGGTCCCCTGCTGTCGCGGCTGCCCGGCGTTCCCGCCGGCAGGGTGCGATGGCAGCGCATCAACCCCAGCCGTGCAGGCCCTCAGCCGCCGGCTCACCGCCGAGGTTGTCCGGGTGGACCTCCTGTCGGCGAGCCCCTGCGGCAGCCACCTCGCGGTGCTCGTCGCCGTCGCCGACTCAGCGACGATTCGCTATCTCAAGCAGCAGTTCGGGCGGAGCCTACTGATCAGCGGCTGGCTCGCCCAGGTGCCAACATAGGCGTAGCCGGGCCGGCCGCCGGCGCTCAAGTTTCAACGTAGTACCAGACCGAGCCAGATCGCCGGCTGCGCCCGGTTCGGGGGACGCGGGCGGCCGAACTGAGCTGCCGTTTCTGGACGCGTGGGTAAAGGTGGTCACCAGGATCTTGTTACATGTAACGTTGGGCTGTGGCTACCAAGGACACCTCCCCGGTCCGGGAGCGCGTTCTCTCCTACCGCGACCGACTGCGCCAGCAAGGCCTCCGCCCGATCCAGATCTGGGTCCCCGACGTGCGGGCACCCGGCTTCGCGGCCGAAGCGCACCGCCAATCGCAGGCGGTTGCCGCGAGCCCGCACGCCAGCGAGGATCAGCAGTTCATCGACGCCGTGAGCCAGGACGCCGATTGAGGCGCGGGGAGATCCGGACCGCCGCCGGCGGCAGCGGCTACCCAGGCAAGCCACGACCGGTCGTCATCGTGCAGGACGACCACTTCGACGCGACCGAGTCCGTCACGGTCTGCGCGTTCACCACCGACCCCACCGACGCCCCGCTGATCCGGCTTCCCGTTGCCCCGGACGAACGCAACGGACTGAAACAGTCCAGTCGGTTGATGATCGACAAGCTGACCACTGTGCCGCGCGCTCGCCTTGGCGAACGCATCGGCCAGCTCGCCGACGAAGACATGGTGCGGCTCGGCCGAGCCGTCGTCGTCTTCCTCGGCCTCGCCGGAGCCTGACAGCGCAGAACGCCGGCTCCCGCGCGGTCAAGAGCCGAGTCCAGGCCGTACGCGAAGGTCCACTCGCGGACGGCAGCTTGCATGGGCGGACTCTCGATCGGACGATGATCTTTCACGGCACCCGATAACCGCCGTTCGGACCCTCTTCGAAATAACCGGGGACCCGTCCGGTATTGGCACTTCCAGCTCGGGTGCAGGAAGCTTGAGTCGGCCAACGCCTGTCAAGATGCGGCTGTGCCGGTGCCCACGAACATGCCTGTCATTTCCGACGGCGTGATCACGTTGCGGCCATGGGTGGCGGGAGATGCGAGCTTTCTCCTGGAGGCGTCCGCGGATCCGGCAATTCGGCGCTATTCGCTCTCGCGATCTCGACCTTTCACCACTGCTGAGGCACAGGAGCAACTTCGAGACTGCGAATCGACGTGGCTGACAACCGACGCTTTGGGCAGACCTTCCGGTTCCCTGCTCATAACCGACGCCGCGACTGGCGTCTCGCTCGGGCAATGCGGCATCGACGGATGGTCACTCGGCGACGTGGCCCAGATCGGATACTGGCTCGCCCCGAAGGCGAGAGGGCGAGGCATCGCCACGCGGGCCGTTGTGCTGCTGACGAACTGGCTTTTCGACCTCAACGCCAGCCGTGTGTTTCTAACAGTCGTTGAGGACAACCATGCCTCGACAAGGGTTGCTCAGCGGGCGGGGTTCCAGTTGGAGGGGGCGACCGGGAAACAGAGCATCTGGAATGGTCGATCCCGCGAAGTCTTGGGCTTCGCCGTCACGTCTCAGGACTGGAAGCGGCGACGGTAACGCCGGCCTGAGGGCACTGCGCGAGACTCGCGCGGAAGCGCGCTAACCGCCTGTACCCGTGCGGAAGGTGCTGGACCTCGACGCCGCGCCCAAGCGGCACTTGAAGGGTGTTCGACTGTTGCAAGCACCAAAGTGCACCACCTTCGCAGAGGGCGGTGGTTAAGGGCTCGAGCGCCCACCACTCACGCTGACACTTCCGCACGCAATCGAGGTCGACGTGCCGGGGACTGACCCGGTGCTGCACTGTGGGCCTGGCGATGGGGGGCCGGTGGCCCCGATTGTGGAGGTTTCACCCGACCCGATCTGCTGGCCTTGGGTGTTGAACGCGCGAACTTCGATCAGCGGAACGCTCCCGGGGAGGACGAGCGTGAAGATCCGCAACGTCGGGGCACCCGGCATCGCATGAAGCGGTACTCGATACGAAGCGCCATCAGCGTTGATCAGCACGTAGCGGGCAGACACCGGGGCAACCCCGGTTACGGCCGTGTCTGCACTGGGGGTCGTGGGCGCGTCGTAGGCGAGCTGACCGGCGGGGTGGCAGCCGCCGATGAAGCCGTCGTCGACGAACGTGAACAGACATACCCCGCCGCTGATCGGGAATGCGAGTGTCTTCCAGGCGGTTCCGTGGCTGCGCCCGGACAGCTGGCCGGGCGAGCCGCTGGTCTCCGGTTGGGCAATGACCGGACCCTCCCAGCTCAGCTTCCGCCCGGAATAGGCGCGAACCAGCACACGGCTCAGGTCGGTACCGGGCAAGCCGGTGATGGCCACGCCGTCGTGCAACGAGAGCGGTAGCCACGGGCCGGAGCTCTGGTAGTCCACCGAGGTGACCCCGGGTGCGGTGAGGACAACCAGCGGCTGGGCGAGTGGATGGGTTGGGTCGGTAAACATCGGAAAGGACACCGGCAGCGCCTGCGCGCCCGCCAGCGGAGGGTTGTAGTAGGCGGACCCCTCACCCGGATTGCCGCCGCTGATCAGTACCGGCTCCCCGCCGACGTCGGCCAGCCCGATCACCGCGCTGCCACCGGGCACATGACCAGCGAACAGCAGGTGCGAAGCCCCGCCCCGGGTCATCCCGGAGAAGTTGTCTGCCACGAACTGTCGGTTCGAGGCCAAGTCCCCGCCGGCCGGCCAGTCCCACACGCTGCTCGCCGACTGAGCGGCACCGGCGGGGCTAGGTCCCCTCGCCGCGCCGGGCAGCCATACCGGCGCCGACGCGGCGACGCCGATCACCATCGCAGTCCCGGCCAGCCAGGAGACGGCCCGGGTCAGCTGGCCACGCCGGATCCGGCGGCGCAACCCTGGAAGGGTCTCCGGCGGCTGCGGGAAGCGATCAGCTTCCGCGTGCAGCGCCGCCGCGAGCCGCTCTTCGACCGCACTCATGCCCGTGCCTCCGTAACCGTGTCCGCGGGCGGCTCATCACCCAACAGGGCCCGCAGCCGGGCCAGCCCCCGCGACTGCTGACTTTTCACCGTGCCCACCGGAACCCCGAGAATCGCGGCCACCTGGGCCTCTGGAAGATCCTCATAGAAGCGCAGCACCAACACCGCCCGCTGCCGCACCGGCAACTGCCGCAGCGCCCGCACAAGCACGTCACGCTCCTCCGCGGAAGGCTCGGCTCGGCCGAGCTCCGGCAGCACAGCGACCGGCAGCTCCCCTCGCCACCGGCGGCGTCGCCACGTCGAAGCCGCATTGATCAACACCCGGCGGGCGTACGCGTCCGGGGCATCAGCCGACTGCAGCCGGCGCCACGAAAAGTAGATCTTGGCTAGGGCGATCTGAGCGAGATCCTCGGCATGATGCTCATCGCCGGTAAGAAGAAACGCCAGCCGCCGCATCCGCGGAGCCGACGCCAACGCGAAAGCATCGAAATCGCTCAACTCATCGGTCATCAGCGCTAAAGAGCTGCCCACGACCATACCGACAACCCGGCGACCCAAGAAGGTTCCATCACTAACCATGGGGCTCAAGGATGCCAATGGCATCCGCTCAGGAGCACCTGCAGGAGGGTTGTCCGACTCGCCCGGTGAGGCGAGCGATATGGCCCTCGGCACGGCGTCAGGGTCAGCGACGCACAGCCACTACGCTGCCGTGCGTCGCATTGCCGTCGCCGCGGTTACTCCACACCGTGCGGCACCGCCACGGCCAGCGAGGAATGACGGAGGCTCCGCCCCCACCGAAGTTGGCCTAGCCCATACCGTGCCGGCGGTGTTTCACGCCGCCGATGACGAATCCGGTCCCGGCCCATGCTGCCTGCGCGAAGGCAGCCAAGACGTCGCCCCGGAAAAGGGCCACCGCGCCCGCGAGCAAACAGAGCAGGCCAAACCACAGCCACGCCCGGCCGTCGTAGAGCCAGGACTGTTTGGACACGCCACCATGATCCCTTTTCGGGCCCGTGACTTCAAGCGGCTCTCGTATTCAGACCTCAGCCGCTCAGGACACGCGCTGGATGCACCCTTAATCGCCGGCAAGCGTGCTGTGCCGTGGTGCCGGGAGGGGCGCACGATATGGGCAGCTCCCGCGCTTACCCACAGCCTACTTGCCCGCGGACCAGACCGCTAGCATAATGTAAGCATGCCGAATGTGCTGGTACGGGATGTCCCAGAGGGCGTGCACTCCGCCTTGCGGCGTCGCGCCGAACAGCGGGGTCAGTCCCTGCAGCAGTACCTCGCCGGTGAGCTGGCCCGGCTCGCTGAGCGGCCCAGCCTCGACGATGTGCTCGATCGGATCGGGAAACGTCGAGGGGGTCGGGTGGGGCTGCGCACCGCCGCCGCCGACATCGCCGAGGAGCGGGAACGCCGTTGATCGTCGTCGATGCGTCGGTGCTCGCCAACGTCGTCGCGGACGACGGACCCGACGGCGAGGTGTCCCGCTCAGAGCTTCGCGACGCCGCCGGTGCCGCCATCCCGGACCTAGCCGACGTCGAAACGGTGGCCGTCCTGCGGAAGCGCTGGCTCGCCGGCGACCTGTCCGCGCGCCGGTTCGCCTCCGCCATCGACGATCTCGAGGACCTGGACCTGGAGCGTTACCCGACGCTGCCTCTGATGCACCGCGCGTACGAGCTGCGAGCCAACTTGACCGCCTACGACGCTGCCTACGTGGCACTCGCCGAGGCCCTGCAAGCCGAGCTGATCACTGCCGATCGCCGCCTCACGGACGCCACCGGCCCACGATGCCGAATCCGAGTGCTTCAACCGCCGGAGTAACTCCTCTACCAGCGCGCTCCCGGTTGCGTAAGCACTCGGGAACGCCGGTCTCAGGATGTAGCCGTCGTGGACCGCGGGCACCCGGGATCCGCGGTTACGCGGCGCCGAGGATCAGTACGGGACGTCGGCAAGTGGGCCCTGTAGATGCCAGCTGTGCCCTTCGTCCGAGGACGCCCAGCGGAACGTTTCGAAGGTTCCGCCCGAGGTTGGCGGCCCTGATCCGCGCACGACCAGGTCCGCCCCGTGGGCGCTGCGTCACGGTGGTCAGCCCGCCAGAGCCAGCCGGGTTCGCACCAGCAGGTCGACCGGTGGATCGGTGACCCGCACAGCATGTGGACCACCACCGACGCAGGAGCGCACTGGACCCGCACCCCCTCCGGTGACCGCAGGGGCCGAACGTCGTGACGGACCGGGGAGCCAGCAAGATCACGTGACCTAGGCGTGACCGAAGTAGCGGCAATTTACGGTCACGAACGGGCCCACGTGGTCACTGGCGGAGCCACGATCGTCGAGCCGAAAAGGGCCGCGACGAAGGAAAATGCAGGGAAAACAAGGAGAGCGGGCGACCGGGATCGAACCGGCACCACCAGCTTGGAAGGCTGGAGCTCTACCATTGAGCTACGCCCGCACGGCCTTTCACGCCCCGACCTCCAGGGCGCTGCGACGACGTCCTCTAGACTGCCGCATGCGTCGCGGGGCGTAGCGTAGTGGCTAGCGCGCCTGCTTTGGGTGCAGGAGATCGGGAGTTCGAGTCTCCCCGCCCCGACCGTGCGCGGCTGCGATCCGGCGGCGGCGCCGCACCGGCTACGAGGAGTGTGCCAGCGCCGTGAAGAGCGCCGTCGAAACGCTGGGACCCACCAGGGTCAAGCTCACCGTCGAGGTGCCCTTCGACGAGCTCCGGCCGGCGGTCAACGCCGCCTACAAGAAGATCGGACAGCAGGTCCGGCTCAAGGGCTTCCGCCCCGGCAAGGTCCCCCAGCAGCTCATCGACCGGCAGGTCGGCCGCGCGGCGGTGCTGGAGGAGGCGGTCAACGAGGCCCTGCCGCACTTCTACGGCGACGCGGTGCGCGCCAACGACGTGCGCGCCCTTGGTCACCCCGAGGTGGCGGTCACCGAGTTCGCCGACGGGGCGCAGCTCGTCTTCACCGCCGAGGTCGATGTCCGGCCCGTCCTCGAACTGCCGTCCTACGACGGCCTCGACGTCGTGATCGACCCCGCCGAACCGGCCGACGCCGAGGTGGACGAGCAGCTCGGTTCGATGCGCGAGCGGTTCGCCACGCTGAGCACCGTCGAGCGTCCGGCCGGGACCGGTGACTACGTGCTGCTCGACCTCGCCACCGTGGCCGGCGGCGAGCCGGTCGAGGACGCCAGCGCGACCGGCCTTTCCTATGAGGTCGGTGGCGGCGGGTTGATGGACGGTCTCGACGCCGCGGTCACCGGTCTCGCGGCGGGCGGCGAGGCGCGGTTCGAGACCAAGCTGCGCGACGCCGAGGCCGCCGAGGTCACCGCCACCGTGCGCTCGGTAAAGGAGAAGCAGCTACCCGAGCTAGACGACGACTTCGCCCGGACCGCCAGCGAGTTCGACACGCTCGCCGAGCTCCGGGAGGACGTCCGGGCCCGGGTGGGCAGGGTCAGGCGGCTCCAGCAGGGGATCCAGGCCCGGGACCTCGTCCTGGAGAAGCTGCTCGGCCTGGTCGAGGTGCCGATTCCCGAGCACGTGCTCACCGACGAGGTCGAGATCCGCCGAAGCAGCGTCGACCGGCGGCTCGAGTCGGCGGGACTGTCGATGGCCGAGTACCTCGCCGCCGACGGCCGCACCAGCGAGGAGTTCGACGCCGAGCTCGACACCTCGTCGCGGGTGGCGATCAAGACCCAGCTCGTCCTCGACGAGGTGGCCCGCCGCGAGGACCTGTCGGTGTCCGAGGCCGAGCTCACTGACCAGCTGATCCGCCGAGCCGCGCGGATGGGGATCTCGGCGGACGAATACGCCCGGGAGCTGGTCGGCCAGGGCCAGCTGCCGGTGCTCATGTCCGAGACGCTGCGCGCCAAGGCGCTCGCCTTCGTCCTCGAGCACGCCAAGATCACCGACACCGAGGGTCGGGAGATCGACCTCGACGAGCTGGCGAGCCAGGCCGCCAGCCCGGCCACCAGCCCGGCCACCAGCCCGGACACCAGCCCGGCCACCAGCCCGGCCACCAGCCCGGTCACGCCCTGAGCGAAACGGCGGTTTCCGGCCGCCCGGCGCCCGGACCTCGGGGTTAGGGTCGTCCAATGACCTCGTGGACTGCGCACGCACCCTCGCCGGAGCAGGCGCGGGTCGCCTCCTCCGGGATGAACCTGTCCGACCAGGTTTTCGAACGGCTGCTCCGGGAGCGGATCATCTTCCTGGGCAGCGCGGTCGACGACCCGGTGGCGAACGCGATCTGCGCGCAACTGCTGCTGCTCGCCGCGGAGGACCCGAGCCGCGACATTTTCCTCTACATCAACTCGCCGGGCGGCGTCATCACCGCCGGGATGGCGATCTACGACACGATGCAGTACATCGAGAACGACGTGGCCACCGTCGGGCTCGGCCTGGCCGCCTCGATGGGGCAGTTCCTGCTCTGCGCCGGCGCCAACGGCAAGCGCTACGCGCTCCCGCACGCGCGGATCATGATGCACCAGCCCTCCGGCGGCATCGGCGGCACCGCGTCCGATATCGCGATCCAGGCCGAGCAGATGATCCACACCAAGCGGATGATGCAGGATCGGATCGCGGCGCACACCGGCCAGACCGTCGAGCAGATCGAGAAGGACTCCGACCGGGACCGGTGGTTCACCGCGGAGGAGGCCCGCGACTACGGCTTCATCGACCATGTCGTCACTCGTGCCAACCAGGTCCCCTCGAAAGGGGCGGTGTCGTGAACTCCCCGATGAATCGCTACGTCCTGCCGCAGATAGTCGAGCAGACGAGCCGCGGTGAGCGGGGCTGGGACGTCTACAGCTACCTGTTCAAGGAACGCATAGTCTTCCTCGGCATGCCGATCGACGACACCGTCGCGAACGACATTATGGCCCAGCTGCTGCTGCTGGAGTCCCAGGATCCGGACCGGGACATCCACATCTACATCAACTCCCCGGGCGGCTCGTTCACCGCGCTCACCGCGATCTACGACACGATGCGGTTTATCCGGCCCGACATCCAGACGATCTGCATGGGCCAGGCGGCGTCGGCGGCGGCGGTCATCCTGGCCACCGGCGCCAAGGGCAAGCGCTTTGCCCTCGAACACGCCCGGATCCTCATCCATCAGCCCTATAGCGAGGGCAGCGGCTCCGGCAGCGACATCGAGATCCAGGCCCGGGAGATTCTGCGGATGCGCTCCCTGCTCGAGGAGATGCTGGCCCGCCACAGCGGGCAGACCCAGGAGCAGGTTCGCCAGGACATTGAGCGGGACAAGATCCTCACCGCCGCGGAGGCGCTGGAGTACGGCCTGATCGACGAGGTCATCACCACCCGAAAGCTGTCCGGGGTGCCCGCCTGACCGATCGGTCAGCCGGGTGATCTTCCGCCGAAAGGGGGCGACACGGACCCCTACGGGGGCCGGAGGCGCTACCGTCATCGTCTAGGGATCGACCTGCACCAGTATCGACCTGCACCAGTGAGGAGAATGTCCGGGTGGCACGCATCGGCGACGGCGGCGACCTGCTGAAGTGCTCCTTCTGCGGGAAATCCCAGAAGCAGGTCAAAAAGCTCATCGCCGGCCCGGGCGTCTACATCTGCGACGAGTGCATCGACCTGTGCAACGAGATCATCGAGGAGGAGCTCTCCGAGGCTTCGGACCTGAAGTTCGACGAGCTGCCCAAGCCCAAGGAGATCTTCGAGTTCCTCGACTCCTACGTCGTCGGCCAGGACTCCGCGAAGAAGCGCCTGTCGGTCGCGGTCTACAACCACTACAAGCGGGTGCAGGCCGGCGCGGCCGAGAAGGACCCGGTCGAGGTCGGCAAGTCGAACATCCTGCTGCTCGGCCCGACCGGCTGCGGCAAGACGCTGCTCGCCCAGACGCTGGCCCGGATGCTCAACGTCCCGTTCGCGATCGCCGACGCGACCGCGCTCACCGAAGCCGGCTACGTCGGCGAGGACGTGGAGAACATCCTGCTCAAGCTGATCCAGGCCGCGGACTACGACGTCAAGAAGGCCGAGACCGGCATCATCTACATCGACGAGGTCGACAAGATCGCCCGCAAGTCGGAGAACCCGTCGATCACCCGCGACGTCTCCGGCGAGGGGGTCCAGCAGGCCCTGCTGAAGATCCTCGAGGGGACGACCGCATCGGTCCCGCCGCAGGGCGGCCGCAAGCATCCGCACCAGGAGTTCATCCAGATCGACACGACGAACGTCCTGTTCATCTGTGGCGGCGCATTCGCCGGCCTCGACAAGATCATCGAGTCGCGGATCGGCAAGAAGGCGATCGGCTTCGGCGCGGTCCTGCACTCCAAGCACCAGGTCGACTCGGAGAACGTCTTCGGCGAGGTGATGCCCGAAGACCTGCTCAAGTACGGCATGATCCCGGAGTTCGTCGGCCGCCTCCCGGTGATCACCAGCGTGCACAACCTGGACCGGGCCTCGTTGATCCGGATCCTCACCGAGCCGCGCAACGCGCTGGTCCGCCAGTACAGCCGGCTCTTCGAGCTCGACGGGGTGGAGCTCGAGTTCAGCGAGGACGCGCTCGAGGCGATCGCCGACCAGGCGATCCTGCGCGGGACCGGCGCCCGCGGGCTGCGGGCGATCATGGAAGAGGTCCTGCTCTCGGTGATGTACGACATCCCGAGCCGCAAGGACGTGGCCCGCGTCGTCATCAACGGCGAGGTCGTGCTCAAGCACGTCAACCCGACCCTGGTCCCGCGCGAAGCGCCGGCCAAGCGGGAGCGTCGGGAGAAGTCGGCTTAACGACGCGCCTTCGTCGCACTCACAGCGCCACCTCGACCAGCAGCACCGCCTCGGCGTCCGGGCGGAACGACAGCTCCGCGATCCGGCCCGCGCTGCGCAGGTCCTCGGCCGCGAGCTCCACCAGGGCCACCTCGCCGGCCGGCCCGCGCACGGTGGCGGTGGCGACGTCGGTCCGCAGCGAGACCGAGGCCTCCGACTTGGCCCGCCGGACCGCGGACAGGGCCACCCCGGTCGCTTCGAGCAGTGCCGGGTCGGCGGCTCCGCCCATCGCCCGCAACGCCGCCGCCGCGGGCCACGCGCTCCGGTGCACGGAACCGTCCTGCCACCACGACCACACCTCCTCGGTCACGAACGGCAGGAACGGCGCGAACAGCCGGAGCAGCACGGACAGGGTGGTCGCGAGGGCGCCCTGTGCCGAGGCGGCGGCGGCCTCGCCGCGGCCGCCGTAGGCCCGTTCCTTCACCAGCTCCACGTAGTCGTCGCAGAACGTCCAGAAGAAGGTCTCGGTCGCCTCCAGCGCCCGGGTGTGGTCGTAGTCGTCGAAGGCCCGGGTGGCCCGCTCCACGACGTCGGCCAGCCCGGCGAGCAGCGCCTGGTCCAGGGGCTCGGTGACGGCGGCGCCGGGGTCGGCGATCCCCAGCCCGAGGACGAACTTGCTGGCGTTCAGCAGTTTGATCGCGAGCCGGCGGCCGATCTTCATCTGGCCCACGTCGAATGCCGTGTCGGTGCCCAGCCGGGCGCTCGACGCCCAGTACCGGACCGCGTCCGAGCCGTGCTCCGCGAGCAGGTCGAGCGGGGTGACGACGTTGCCTTTGGACTTCGACATCTTCTTGCGGTCCGGGTCGAGGATCCACCCGGAGATCGCCGCGTGCCGCCACGGCAGCGAGTCGAACTCGGCGTGCGAGCGCACGATCGTCGAGAACAGCCAGGTCCGGATGATGTCGTGCGCCTGCGGGCGCAGGTCCATCGGGAACACCAGCCGGAACAGCTCGTCGTCGTCGGACCAACCCCCGGCGATCTGCGGGGACAGCGAGGACGTCGCCCAGGTGTCCATCACGTCGGGGTCGCCGACGAACCCGCCCGGCCGGCCCCGCTGCTCCTCGCGGAACCCGGGCGGCGCCGCGCTCGCCGGGTCCACCGGCAGGGCCTCGGCGTCCGCCGGGATGGGCTCGGCGTGCACCGGGTTCCCGTCGCCGTCGAGCCGGTACCACACCGGGATCGGCACCCCGAAGAACCGCTGCCGGCTGACCAGCCAGTCCCCGGTCAGGCCCTCCACCCAGTTTTCATAACGAGCCCTCATGTGCTCGGGGTGCCAGCTCAGCTCACGGCCCCGGGCGAGCAGCGCCGCGCGCAGGTCGAGATCGCGCCCGCCGTTGCGGAAGTACCACTGGCGGGTGGTGACGATCTCCAGCGGCCGGTCCCCCTTCTCGAAGAACTTCACCTGGTGGGTGATCGGGCGCGGCTCCCCGATCAGCGCCCCCGCCGTGCGGGCCGCCTCGACCACCAGGCCCCGGGCCGCGTGCACGGTCTGCCCGGCCAGCACGGCGTAGGCGGCCGGGTCGACCCCGTCGGGCGGGTCGGGGAGCAGCCGGCCGTCGCGGCCGACGACCGGCCGGGTCGGCAGGTCGAGCTCCCGCCACCAGGTCACGTCGGTGAGGTCGCCGAAGGTGCAGATCATCGCGGCGCCGGTGCCCTTCTCCGGGTCGGCGAGGCGGTGGCTGACCACCGGGACCTCCACCCCGAACACCGGGGTCCGCACCGTGGCGCCGACCAGGTCGCGGTACCGCGGGTCGTCGGGGTGGGTGACCACCGCCACGCAGGCCGGCAGCAGTTCGGGGCGGGTGGTGTCCACCTCGAGCGCGCCGGCGCCGTCGGTGCGGGCGAACGCCAGCCGGTGGTAGGCCCCGGGGCGCTCCCGGTCCTCGAGCTCGGCCTGGGCGACCGCGGTGCGGAACGTGATGTCCCACAGCGTCGGCGCCTCGGCCTGGTAGGCCTCCCCCCGGGCCAGGTTGTGCAGGAAGGCGCGCTGGGACACCGCCCGGCAGCGTGATCCGATCGTCTGGTACGGGTCGGCCCAGTCCACCGACAGGCCGAGCCGCCGCCACACCGCCGCGAACGCGGCCTCGTCCTCGGTCACCAGCCGCAGGCACAGCTCCACGAAGTTGCGCCGGGAGATCGGCAGCTGCTCCTTCCCGGGTGCCTCCGGCGGCGCGAACGCCGGGTCGTAGGGCAGCGAAGGGTCGCAGCGGACCCCGAAGAAGTTCTGCACCCGCCGCTCGGTCGGCAGCCCGTTGTCGTCCCAGCCCATCGGGTAGAAGACCTCGCGGCCGCGCATCCGCTGGTAGCGGGCGATCAGGTCGGTGTGGGTGTAGGAGAACACGTGCCCGATGTGCAGCGACCCGCTCGCCGTGATCGGCGGCGTGTCGATCGAGTAGACCCGATCCCGGCTCGCCGTCCGGTCGAACCGGAAGGTTCCCCGCTCCTCCCAGGCCTGGGTCCAGCGATCCTCCAAGCCGTCGAGGGTCGGCCGGTCGGGCGGCTGCGGGGATCCCATGGGGCTCGATCCTAGGAGCCGCCCGATTACGCTCATCGGGTGTTTTCCGGCCAGGGCGATCCCGGCGACCCGCTGGTCGGGGTGGAGCTCGCGCTGGCCCGGCGCTGGCCCGAGTCGACGATCGAGCCCAGCCTCGACCGGATCGGCGCTCTGGTGGACCTGCTCGGGCAGCCGCAGCGGGCCTTCCCGCTGGTGCACATCACCGGCACGAACGGCAAGACGTCCACCGCGCGGATGGTCGACGCCCTGCTGCGGGAGCACGGGCTGCGGACCGGGCGCTACACCAGCCCGCACCTCCAGTCGATCACCGAGCGGATCTGCCTCGACGGGGTGCCGCTGGACCCGGGCGCCTTCGCCGCCCGCTACGCCGAGATCGCCCCCTACCTCGACGTCGTCGACCACGACCAGCCCTACCCGCTGTCGTTCTTCGAGGTGCTCACCGCGATGGCCTTCGCCGCGTTCGCCGACGCCCCGATCGACGCCGGCGTCATCGAGGTGGGCCTCGGCGGTCGCTGGGACGCGACGAACGTCGCCGACGCCGCGGTGGCGGTGCTCACGTCGATCGACCTCGACCACACGCGCCTGCTCGGATCCACCGTCTCCGCGATCGCTGCCGAGAAGGCCGGGATCGTCAAGCCGGGCGCCACGGTAGTGCTCGGGGATCAGGAGGAGTCGGTGGCCGTCGTTGTGCTGAAGAGGGCGGCGGAGGTCGGGGCCGTGCCCCTGCGCGCGGGCCTGGACTTCGCGATCACCCGGCGTTCGATCGCGCTCGGCGGCCAGCTGTTCGACCTGCGCGGGGCGGCCGGGGAGTACCCGGAGATCTACCTGCCGCTGCACGGCGCGCACCAGGCCGCGAACGCCGCCTGCGCGCTGGTCGCGGTGGAGTCGTTCCTCGGCCGCGCGCTCGACCCCGACCTGGTCCGGTCCGGGTTCGCCCGGGCGGACTCGCCGGGGCGCCTCGAGGTGGTCCGCCGTTCCCCGACCGTGCTCATCGACGGGGCGCACAACCCGGCTGGGGCGCGGGCCCTCGCCCGGGCGCTCGCCGAGGCGTTCGGCTTCGCCCGGCTGGTCGGGGTGCTGGCGGTGCTCGCCGACAAGGACGCCCGCGGGCTGCTCGAGGCGCTGGAGCCGGTCCTCGACGCGCTCGTCCTCACCCGCAACTCCTCGCCGCGCGCGCTGCCCGCCGGGGACCTCGCCGGGATCGCCCGGGAGGTCTTCGACCCGAAGCCGGTGGTCGTCGTCGACCGCCTCGACGCGGCGCTGGACGCCGCGGCGCGGATCGCGGACGAGTCGCCCGATCCGGGCGGGACCGGCATCGTGGTCACCGGCTCGGTCATCACCGCCGGCGAGGCCCGCACGCTGCTCCGCCCGGCCGGCGGCCGCCGGTGAGCCAGGGCGGCCGGGACCCGGGCCGCGGGCTGCGGGCGATCGCCGCGGCGACCCTGCTGCTGGAGGCCCTCGTCCTGCTCCTCGCGCTGCTCGGCTACGCCGGGCTGCACCACGGGTCTCGGGTGCCCGGCACGGTGGCGCTGCTCGGGCTGGTGGCGTTGTGCGTCGTCGGGTCCGGGTTGCTCCGCCGCCGGGTCGGCGCCCCGCTCGGCCTGCTCGTGCAGGTGCTCGTCGTCGCCGCCGGGGCGCTCGTCTGGCCGCTGTACCCGCTGGGGGTGGTCTTCGGCGCCCTGTGGCTCGGCTACCTCCGGCTGCGCCGCGAGCTGCCGGTCGCCCCGGCTACGCTGGCGCCCCCACCCCCGTGAGAAAGGCCTCCCCTTGAGCGCGCAGCGCACCCTCGTCCTCGTGAAACCGGACGGCGTCCGGCGCGGCCTCGTCGGGGAGGTCGTCGGCCGGCTGGAGCGCAAGGGCCTGGCGCTCCTGGCCGTGCAGCTGCGCACCCTGGACCGGGCCACCGCCGAGCAGCACTACGCCGAGCACGCCGAACGCCCGTTCTTCGGCGAGCTCGTCGAGTTCATCACCGGCGGGCCCCTGGTCGCCGTCGTCGTCGAAGGCCCGCGGGCGGTCGAGGCGGTCCGCACCATGATGGGCGTCACCGACCCGGTCGCCGCCCCCCCGGGTTCCCTGCGCGGCGACTACGCGCTGGAAATCGGGCAGAACCTGGTCCACGGCTCGGATTCGCCGGAGTCCGCGGCCCGGGAGATCGCCCTGTTCTTCCCCGCGCTGGGCTGAACCGGCCCGCCCCGCCCGATTCGGAACACACCGGGTTGAGGGGTTAGCATCGGGGCACCGCGACCGTTTCCCGCCCGCTCCGGTGCCGGGTGAGCCGGCACAATCACGTGCGAACCGGAAGGCTTCCTCACCGATCATGTCGAACAATCTCGCGTTCCTCGGCCGTGACATGGCCGTCGACCTGGGCACCGCCAACACGCTCGTCTACGTGCGTGGCAAGGGCATCGTCCTCAACGAGCCCTCGGTGGTGGCGATCAACACGAACACCAGCGGCATCCTCGCCGTCGGCACCGAGGCCAAACGGATGATCGGCCGGACCCCCGGCAACATCGTCGCCATCCGACCGCTCAAGGACGGCGTCATCGCCGACTTCGAGACGACCGAGCGGATGCTGCGCTACTTCATCCAGAAGGTGCACCGCCGCCGGCACTTCGCCAAGCCCCGGATCGTGGTCTGCGTGCCGTCCGGGATCACCGGCGTCGAGCAGCGCGCGGTCAAGGACGCCGGCTACCAGGCGGGTGCGCGCAAGGTCTTCATCATCGAGGAGCCGATGGCCGCGGCGATCGGCGCCGGGCTGCCGGTCCACGAGCCGACCGGCAACATGGTCGTCGACATCGGCGGCGGCACGACCGAGGTAGCGGTGATCTCCCTCGGCGGCATCGTCACCAGCCAGTCGATCCGCACCGGCGGCGACGAGCTGGACTCCTCGATCATCTCCTACGTGAAGAAGGAGTACTCGCTGATGCTCGGCGAGCGCACCGCGGAGGAGATCAAGATGGCGATCGGCTCGGCGTTCCCGGCTCCGGACGAGCCGCACGCCGAGATCCGCGGCCGGGACCTCGTCTCCGGCCTGCCGAAGACGATCGTCGTGAGCTCGGAGGAGATCCGAAAGGCGATCGAGGAGCCGGTCAACGCGATCATCGACGCGGTGAAGACGACGCTCGACAAGTGCCCCCCCGAACTGTCCGGCGACATCATGGACCGGGGGATCGTGTTGACCGGGGGAGGGGCGCTGCTCCGCGGGCTCGACGAGCGGCTCCGCCACGAGACCGGGATGCCGATCCACATCACCGACAACCCCCTGCACTCGGTGGCGATGGGCGCCGGCAAGTGCGTCGAGGAGTTCGAGGCTCTTCAGCAGGTCCTCATCTCCGAGCCGCGGCACTGAGGTAAGGGCGCGCCCGCGCGCCCGCGACCGATGCGGAACTCCCGACGGACTCGGCTGGTCTTCGCGCTGCTCGTCCTCACCGCGTTCACCCTGCTCACCCTCGACTTCCGCGGCGGCAAGCACTCGCCGCTCGGCGGGATCCGGTCCCTGGTCGGGGCGGTGTTCGGCCCGATCGAACGCGCGGTCGCCGACGTCACGCACCCGATCGGCGGTTTCTTCGCCGACCTCGGGCATCTGGGGAGCGACCACGCGGATATCTCCCGGCTCCAGCGGGAGAACGCGGCGCTGCTCGCGCAGCTGCGCCTGGACGTGGCCGAGCGACACGAGCTCGCCGACCTCCAGCGACTGGACCGGCTGGCCGCGATCGGCCGGTTCCCGATGGTCGCCGCCCGGGTGACCGCGATGGGCAGCTCCCTGGGGCTCGAGTGGACGGTGACCATCGACGCGGGCAGCGCCGACCAGGTCCGGGTCGGCCAGACGGTGGTCGACGGGGACGGGCTGGTCGGGCGGGTGCAGGCCGTCACCGCCACCAGCGCCACGGTCGAGCTGGCCATCGACGGGCAGTTCATCGCCGGCGCCGAGCTCGCGCCGAGCGGGCAGATCTGCTACACGACGGGGCAGGGGCTCGCGCCGATGTCGCTGACCGTCACCAACTCCCAGATCCACCTGGCCAGCGGCGACGGCCTGGTCACGTTCTACTCACCGAACACCGGCCTGCTCGCCCCGGGCATCCCGATCGGGCAGGTGAGCACCGTGGAGACGACACCGGCCGGGCTGCCCCGGGCCGCGCTGGTGACCCCCTACGTGAACTTCACCGCGCTCGACGTCGTCGGGGTCATCGTCGAACCGCCGCCGCCCACCAGGCACTTCATCCTGCTGCCGAGCCCGACCCCCAGCCCGAGCCCGACCCCCAGCCCGAAGCCGACGCCGAGCCCGAAGCCGACGCCGTCCGGCTCCGGATCCCCAGCCGGTTCCCCGGCCGCGTCGCCGACCCCGACCAGGACCCCCTGACGTGCGCCCCGCCCGGGCCAGCCTGTTCGCCGCCCTGCTGCTCACCGGCGCCGTGCTGCAGGTCACGGTGATCAACCGGCTGCCGCTCCCGGTGGCCCGACCCGACCTGCTCCTCGTCCTCGTCGTCGCCTGCGCCCTGGTCTCCGGTCCGGCGCCCGGCGCGGTGCTCGGTTTCCTGACCGGCCTGCTCGCCGACACCGTTCCGCCGGCCGACCACGCGATCGGCCGGCTCGCCCTGGTCTATGCGGCCGTGGGGTACGGCGCCGGCCTGCTCGACGACGTCGAGGAGCGCTCGGTGCTGCTGCCGCTGCTGCTGGTCGCGCTCGCCTCGGTCGGGGCGGTGGCGCTGAACGGCGTCGTCGGGTCGTTGACCGGCGATCCGCGGGTGCACTGGCCGACGATCGCCCGCGAGCTTCCGCTGATCGCTTTGTACGATGTCGTCCTGACCCCGTTCGTCGTGCCGCTCGTCGCCCGACTGACCCGGCGCGTGGACCGGGACGCGGTACGCCGGTGAGCGGCGGCACCGGGCCCGGTCCGGGACAGGAGAATCGAGCCCAGAAGACCGGGCGCAGAAGATCGAGCACAGAGAGCAGCCGCCGTGAGTGACCGGTCCCGGGTCCGGCTGATCGTCCTGCGGGCCCTCGTGCTCGCGTTGCTGCTCACCCTGTTCGGGCGGCTCTGGTACATCCAGGTGCTGGCCGGGTCGCAGTACGCCCGGGCCGCCGCGGACAACAACATCCGGGACATCGCCACCACGGCGCCGCGCGGGCTGATCCTCGACGACCTGGGGCGCACCCTGGCCGGCGACCAGGAGGCCTGGGTCGTGACCATCGACCGGACCGCCCTCGGCCGGCTCCCGGACCGGGGGACGGCGGTGCTCGAGCGGCTCGGCGGGGTGCTCCACCTGTCCTCCGCGCAGGTGCTCGACCGGATCCACACCTGCAACTCGAGGGGGCAGCCGGCCGGCTGCTGGAACGGGTCGCCGTACCAGCCGATCCCCGTCTCGGACAAGGTCAGCAACGGCACCGCCCTGATGCTGCTCGAGGAGCACACCCAGTTCCCGGCGGTCAAGGTGCAGCTCGAGTCGGTGCGGGACTACCCGCAGTACCCGGCGGTCTCGGCCGCGCACCTGCTCGGGTACCTCGGCCCGATCAGCCCGGCCGAGCTGGCCAGGTTCTCCGCGCCGGAGCAGGCCGCCAACATCGACGACCTGGTCGGGCGTTCCGGGCTGGAGCAGCAGTACAACAGCTACCTCGCCGGGGTGCCGGGGCTCGAGCAGGAGACGGTGGACCACCTCGGCAACGTCACCGGGGTGCTCCAGAACACCGCTCCCGTCCCGGGCGACACGCTGGTGACGAGCATCGACACCGGCGTGCAGCGCGACCTGGAGCACTCCCTGGCCCAGGCGGTGCAGAACGCCCGGACCATCTCGCGCCAGGCCGGCGGGAACGCGGGCGGCCTGCCCAGCACCGCCGCCGGTGTCGTCATGGACGCCCGGACCGGTCGGATCGTCGCCCTCGCCTCCTACCCGCCGTACGCGCCGGACGCCTTCGTCGGCGGCATCTCGACCAAGGCCTACCAGGCCCTCACCGCGCCGGCCGCCGGGGAGCCGCTCTACGACAAGGCGTTGCAGGGGGAGTACCTGCCCGGTTCGACGTTCAAGCTGATCACCGCCTCGGCGGCGCTGAGCAGCGGAGAGGCGAGCGAGGGTGCGCTCTACGCGTGTCCGGGGTCGGTGTTCTTCCACGGTCGGCTGTTCAAGAACTTCGAAAGCGAGTCGGCCGGCGCGATCAGCCTGCACGACGCGCTCGTCATGTCCTGCGACACGGTGTTCTACGGCTTCGGCGAGGAGCAGTACAACATCGACCAGCAACTGGTCAGCCAGGGCCGGACCCCGCAGGAGGTGGTCGCGCACATGGCGCGCGACTACGGCCTCGGGGCGCCGAGCGGGATCGATCTTCCTGGCGAGGCCAACGGCAGCATCCTCGACCGGGTGCAGTTCCAGGCGCTGGCGACCTACTACCAGCACCAGGCGTGCCTCGGCGCCGCCAACTCGCGCAAGTCGCCGGCCCGACGCCAGGCCGACGCCGCGCTCTGTCACGACGTCGGCGCCAACATCTTCGAACCCGGCGATCAGCTGCTGCTCGACATCGGCCAGGGCGGCAGCGTCGGGGTCACCCCCTTGCAGGTGGTGGTGGCCTACTCGGCGCTGGTCAACGGCGGCACCGTCTGGTCGCCGACCGTCGGCGAGGCCCTGGTGTCCCCGAACGGCCGGATCGTCCGGCGGATCGACCCCAGGGTCCGCGACCGGGTGCCGGTGGCGTCGAGCTACCTCAGCTACATCGAGCAGGGCATGTACGGGGTGACCCAGCAGCAGACCCCGGTCCGCGGCACCGGCACCGGGGCCTTCGCCGGCTTCCCGTTCGGGGCCGTCGACGTCGGGGGCAAGACGGGCACCGCGGACGTCGCGAATCCCGGCGACCCCACCGACCTGCGGGCGCCGAACGCGTGGTTCGACTCCTTCTCCGGCAAGACCGGCGGCCGGCCCGAGCTGGTGTCCGCCATCGTCGTGACGAACGGGGGTCAGGGCGGGGTGGTGTCCGCCCCGGCCACCCGCGCGCTCTGGGACGGCGTGTACGGCCTGGAGAGTCGGGCCCACCACGCCGACTTCCCGACCGGGGCGCCCCCGGCCAACCTGCCGCGCTTCGACCCGGACGGCACGGTCACCTCCGCCCCCCCGATCCCCGCCGCCCCCGGCCACCTGGCGCTCAGCCCGCTCCCGTTCGCGCTGCCGCCGGGCACCCGGTCGAGCGGAGCGCCGCCGTGACCGACTGGAGCGCCCCCCGCGGCCCGTTCTCGCTGGGCCGGGGCCGGGGCCGGCCGGCCGGCGCGCTGGACCGGGCGGCCGCGGTGGCCCCCGTCCGCCGGCTCGACTGGATCCTGCTCGGCGCGGTCGCCGGGCTCGCCGTGCTGGGTGCGCTGCTCGTCTGGTCCGCGACCAAGCCCTACAACCTGACCGTCGGCCTGGACCCCAACGCCTACCTGAAAAAAGACCTCCTCAACATCGTGATCGGGGTGGTGCTCGGCGCGATCACGATCCTGGTCGACTACCGCTCGCTGCGCGCCTACACCCCGGTGCTCTACGCCGGTTGCATCCTCGGGTTGCTGGCGGTGCTCTCCCCGCTGGGCTCGGTGGTCAACGGCGCGCACGCCTGGATCAGCCTCGGCGGCGGGTTCGAGGTCCAGCCCTCGGAGTTCACCAAGATCGCGCTCGTGGTCGGGTTGGCGATGCTGCTCGCCGAGCGGCAGGATCGCGAGGCCGGCCCCCGGGACTCCGACGTGATGCTGGCGCTGGCCCTCGCCGGGCTGCCGGTGCTGCTGATCCTCGTCGAGCCCGACCTGGGGGTCGTCCTGGTCTGCCTGGCGATCATCATCGGGGTGCTGGCGCTGTCCGGCGCGCGGACCCGGTGGATCGTCGGTCTGCTGCTGTTCGGCGTGATCGGCTCGTTCCTCGTCGTCCGCCTGCACCTGCTCAAGACCTACCAGCTCCAGCGACTCACCGCGTTCACGAACCCGCATGCCAACGCCTCGTCCACCGGCTACAACACCCACCAGGCGGCGATCGCGATCGGCTCCGGCGGGTGGACCGGCAAGGGGCTGTTCCACGGCTCGCAGACCAACGGGCACTTCGTCCCGGAGCAGCAGACCGACTTCATCTTCACCGTCGCCGGTGAGGAGCTGGGGTTCGCCGGGTCGGCGGTGCTGATCGCGCTGCTCGGGGTGGTGCTGTGGCGGGGGATGCGGATCGCCGCCCAGACCGAGGACCTGTTCGGCCGGCTGGTCGCGGTCGGGATCGTCTGCTGGTTCGGCTTCCAGAGCTTCCAGAACATCGGGATGACGCTCGGGATCATGCCGGTGACCGGCATCCCGCTGCCGTTCATCTCCTACGGCGGATCCTCGATGTTCGCGAACATGGTGGCGATCGGTCTGCTGGAGAACGTGCACGCCCGCTCCCGGGAGTGACCCCGGCGGCCGGCGGGCCGCGTACTGTGGGGCGCCGGGCCGACCGTGTCCCTGGCTGCCGGAGGGGAACCGTGCCGATCGAGAGCGTCTTCGCACGCCTCGAACCGCTGCTGCCCCGCGTGCAGAAGCCGATCCAGTACGTGGGCGGCGAGCGCAACGCCGGAACCAAGGACTGGGACGCCGCGGACGTCCGCTGGTGCCTCATGTACCCGGACGCCTACGAGGTCGGGCTGCCGAATCAGGGCATGCAGATCCTCTACGAGATTCTCAACGAGCAACCCGGGGTCCTCGCCGAGCGCACCTACAGCGTCTGGGCGGATCTCGAGGCGCTGCTCCGGGAGCACGGGATCCCGCAGTTCACCGTGGACGGGCACCGGCCGGTGGGCGCGTTCGACCTGCTCGGGGTGAGCTTCGCCACCGAGCTCGGCTACACGAACCTGCTCAGCGCGCTGGACCTGGCCGGGATCCCGATCGAGGCCGCCGACCGGGACGGGAGCCACCCGCTGGTCATCGCCGGCGGGCACGCCGCGTTCAACCCGGAGCCGATCGCGCCGTTCATCGACGCCGCGGTGCTCGGGGACGGGGAGGAGGCGGTGCTCGCGATCACCGCCGTGGTCCGGGACTGGAAGCGGGCCGAGCGCCCCGGCGGCCGGGTCGGCCTGCTCGAGCGGCTGGCCGGCGCCGGCGGGGTGTACGTCCCGAGCTTCTACGACGTTGACTACCTGCCGGACGGGCGGATCCGCCGGGTCGCCCCGAACCGGGCCGGGGTGCCGTACCGGGTCAGCAAGCACACCGTGATGAACCTCGACGAGTGGCCCTACCCGAAGCATCCGCTGGTGCCGCTCGCCGAGACCGTGCACGAGCGGATGAGCGTCGAGATCTTCCGCGGCTGCACCCGGGGCTGCCGGTTCTGCCAGGCCGGGATGATCACCCGGCCGGTCCGCGAGCGGAGCCTGTCCACGGTGGTCGGGATGGTCGACGCGGGGCTCGCGGCCACCGGCTTCGAGGAGGTCGGGCTGCTCTCGCTGTCCAGCGCCGACCACTCCGAGATCGGCGAGATCGCGAAGGGCCTGGCCGACCGGTACGAGGGGACGAACACCTCCCTGTCGCTGCCCTCGACCAGGGTCGACGCGTTCAACGTCGAGCTGGCGAACGAGCTGACCCGGGGGGCGCGGCGCTCCGGGCTGACCTTCGCGCCGGAGGGCGGGTCGGAACGGATCCGCCGGGTGATCAACAAGATGGTCACCGAGGAGGACCTGATCCGGACCGTGACCACCGCCTACGCCGGCGGCTGGCGGCACGTGAAGCTCTACTTCATGTGCGGGTTGCCGACCGAGACCGACGAGGACGTGCTCGCGATCGCCGGGCTGGCCCGCAAGGTGGTGGCGGCCGGGCGGCAGGCGGCCGGGCGCAACGACATCCGCTGCACGGTGAGCATCGGCGGTTTCGTCCCGAAGCCGCACACCCCGTTCCAGTGGGCCGGGCAGCTCGGCCACGAGGCCACCGACGCCCGGCTGGCCAAGCTCCGCGCGGCGATCGGCAGCGACCGGGCGTTCAGCCGGGCGATCGGCCTGCGCTACCACGACGGCCGGCCGGGGACCGTCGAGGGTCTGCTCGCCCGCGGCGACCGCCGGGTGGCCGGCGTGATCCGGGCGGCCTGGGAACTCGGGGCGCGTTTCGACGGCTGGAGCGAGCACTTCTCCTTCGACCGCTGGATGACCGCCGCCCGGTCCGCGCTGGCCGGCACCGGGGTCGACGTCGACTGGTTCACGACGCGCGAGCGCGAGCTGACCGAGGTGCTGCCCTGGGACCATCTCGACGCCGGCCTGGAGAAGGACTGGCTCTGGCAGGACTGGCAGGACGCCCTCGCCGAGGTCGAGGTCGACGACTGCCGCTGGTCGCCGTGCTTCGACTGCGGGGTGTGCCCGGCGATGGGCACCGAGATCCAGGTGGGCCCGACCGGGCAGAGCCTGCTCCCGCTGGCCCCGGTGGCGCCGCGCTCGTGAGCCGGCGGCAACCCGAGCGCGGCGCGGACGAGATCGCCCAGCGGTTGCGGATCCACTACGCCCGCCGCGGGCGGCTCCGGTTCACCAGCCACCGCGACGTCCAGCGGGCACTCGAGCGGGCGCTGCGGCAGGCCCGGCTGCCGGTCGCGTTCTCCGGCGGCTTCAACCGGCACCCGAAGATCTCCTATGTCGGGGCGGCGCCCACCGGCGCGGCCAGCGAGGCTGAATACCTGGAGATCTCGCTCACCGAGCGGGTGCGCCCGGCGAGCGTCCGGGCCGACCTGGACGCGGCGCTGCCGGCCGGGCTGGACATCCTGGAGGTGGTCGAGGCCGGACCGGGTTCGCTGCCGGACCGGGTGACCGGATCCCGGTGGCGGGTCGAGCTGCCTGGGGTGGAGGAGGAGGCGGCGGCCGCCGCGATCGCCGCCTTCCTCGCCGAGACCTCGGTGCCGGTCGAACGGGTGTTGAAGGACGGCCGGCGCATCCTCGACGCCCGGGCCGCGGTCGTCTGGCTCGAGCTCGGCGGGCGCGGCTCCGACGGTGACCCGGGCCCCTGTGCGATACTGGAGCTGGTTGTGCGGCACTGCACTCCCGCCGTGCGACCCGACGACGTGCTCGCCGGACTGCGCGAGGTCGCCGCGTTGACGCTGCCGGTTCCCGCCAAGGTGACCAGGCTGGCGCAAGGCGCCCTCGACCCCTGCGGCGATCTCGCCGATCCGCTCGCGACCGACCGGGCCGCCCCGGCTGCCGACGGCAGCCCGCAGCCGGTCGCGGCCTCGGCCGTCGTCGACCGGCCCCCGCCCGCGGGGGCCTGACCGAGACTTGCGCCGGCCCGGCCGGCGACCCGAGACCCGCCCCCGCGCGGCGCGATCTGCGCCCGGGGGCATGACAGGAGACCGACCGATGTCGGAGGACGACACCGCGCCACCCGCCCGCCCGCGCCGCACCGCCACCCGCGCCGCCGGGCCGCCGGCCCCCAGCCGGCCGGCGAGCGAGCCCCCCAGCCCCGCCAGCCCCGCCAGCCCCGGGACCGCCGGCCCGGACCCGGGCGATCCCGATGCCCCGAAGGCGCCGGCCCGGACCCGCCGGCGCCGCACCCCGGCCGCCAGTGCCGCCGAACCGGCCGCGGCCGTTGAGGCTGCCGCCGAGCCGGCCGCCGAGACGGCCGCCGAGCCGGGCACCCGCCGCCGGCGAGCCCTGCCCCCGGTGGTCACCTTCCAGGCCCCGCCCGAGCTGCCGGCCGCCCCGGTCGCCCGCGGCGCCGACCCCGCCGACGAGCCGCCGCCCCCCCGCAAGACCGCCGCCCGCCGGCCGGCGGCGGCTGAACCCGCGGCGGCCGAACCGGCGCCCGGGGCCGCCGAGACCGGCTCCGACGGCGACGATGCCGACGACGGTCGCCCGCGCCGGCGCCGCGGACGCCGTGGCCGGGGCGGCGGCGGTGGCGGCGCAACCGCGACCCCCGCCGGCGAGCCCGGCGAGGAGGCCGGCGAGGCCGCGACACCCTCCCCCGAGCCACCGGCCGACGGCGATGGCGCCGAGGACGGCCCGGAGGGGACCGGCAGCCGCCGTCGCCGCCGGCGGCGCCGCCGGCGCCCCGGCGAGCCCGGCGAGGAGACCGGCTCCGACGAGGCCACCGAGACCACCCCCCGCCCGCGCGCGCCCCGCGCACCCCGGGCCGACCGGCCGGAGGAGGAGGAGAGCGAGGTCCGTGGGGTCAAGGGCTCGACCCGGCTGGAAGCCAAGCGGCAGCGCCGCCGGGACGGCCGGGACTCCGGCCGGCGCCGGGCGCCCATCCTCAGCGAGGCGGAGTTCCTCGCCCGCCGGGAGGCCGTCGAGCGGATCATGGTGGTCCGGGAGGGGACCGACCGGACCCAGATCGCGGTCCTCGAGGACGGCGTGCTCGTCGAGCATTACGTGCAACGCTCGCACGGCGCCTCGGGTGTCGGAAACGTCTATCTCGGCCGGGTCCAGAACGTCCTGCCGAGCATGGAGGCCGCGTTCGTCGACGTCGGCCGGGGCCGCAACGCGGTCCTCTACGCCGGCGAGGTCAACTACGACGCGAGCGCGCTGGAGGGAAGGCCGAGCCGGATCGAGCAGGCCCTGAAATCCGGCCAGTCGGTGCTCGTCCAGGTGACCAAGGACCCGATCGGGCACAAGGGCGCCCGGCTCACCAGCCAGGTCAGCGTTCCCGGCCGGTTCATGGTCTACGTCCCGGAGGGGCCGATGACCGGGATCAGCCGCAAGCTCCCCGACAGCGAGCGGACCCGGCTCAAGGCGATCCTGAAGAAGATCACCCCGGAGGAAGCGGGGGTCATCGTCCGCACCGCCGCCGAGGGCGCCTCCGAGGAGGGCCTGACCCGCGACCTGTCCCGGCTCGTCGCGCAGTGGGAGGACATCCGCAAGAAGGCCGCGCAGGTCACCGCACCCGCCCTCGTCTACGCCGAACCCGATCTGGTCATCCGGGTCATTCGAGACATCTTCAACGAGGATTTCGCCGGGCTCGTGGTCCAGGGCGCTGACGAGTGGGACACGGTGGAGGCCTACGTCGGTCACGTCGCACCGGATCTGGCCCCCCGGTTGTCCCGCTGGACCGGGGAGGGGGACGTCTTCAGCGCGCACCGGATCGACGAGCAGCTGGCGAAGGCACTGGACCGCAAGGTCTGGCTGCCGAGCGGCGGTTACCTGGTCATCGACCGGACCGAGGCGATGATCGTCGTCGACGTCAACACCGGGAAGTTCACCGGCAAGGGCGGCAACCTCGAGGAGACGGTCACCAAGAACAACCTGGAGGCGGCGGAGGAGATCGTCCGGCAGCTGCGGCTGCGCGACCTCGGCGGGATCATCGTCATCGACTTCATCGACATGGTCCTGGAAAGCAACCGGGACCTGGTCCTGCGCCGGCTGCTCGAATGCCTGGGCCGGGACCGGACCAAGCACCAGGTCGCCGAGGTCACCTCGCTGGGCCTCGTCCAGATGACCCGCAAGCGGATCGGCGAGGGCCTGCTCGAGGCGTTCTCGGAGAACTGCCCGGAGTGCTCCGGGCGCGGGGTGATCGTGACCATCGACCCGTTCGGGCCGGGCGGGGAGCAGCCGCGCCGCCCGAAGGCGGTCCCGGCGCCGCCGAGCCCGGCGCCGAGCCCCGAGCCGGTGGCCGGTCAGCTGGTCGAGTAGGTCCGGGCCTGGGTAGTGGGTCGGTTTGCCGGGAGCCGATATTCGAGCGGCCCGGCTGCGCGCTAGCCGGCCACGACGGCCGAGGGCCCCGGCGGCGCTCCGTGGCCAGCCGACTACAGGCGGCGCGCACTTCTTGGACAACTCGAAACCTCGCGAACACCTCGAGCGAGTACGCAGTCGCGTTATGATGACGTGTTACACTGTCGTGTATGGCAGCGACGCTCACGATCCGCCTGGACGCCGAAGATCGGGCCGCCCTGGAGGAGGCTGCGCGGAGCCAGGGCAAAGGACTCAGCACTTTCGTTCGGGACCTCGCCGAGGCCGAAGCACGCCGGGTGCGCCGGGAGGCGATCCGAGCGCACGGTGAGCGGGTGATGGCGCATCTGGCCGAGCATCCAGCGGCCGAGAGCGAGCTCGATGAGCTGGGCACGCCATTGAGCGATCTGCCGTGAGCCGGCACGCGGCCGGCACCATCGTGGTGGTCGATTGGCGCGGCCGTGCGCTGTTCGACGAGCCGGCCCGGCTGCGGCCGGCCGTGGTGGTCGAGGACCACGACCTGTTCCCCGAGCAGTACCCCAACACGATCGTGGTGCCGTTGACCCGTGAGGAGGGGCTCGCCCACGAGTCCTTTGCCGAACGGATCGAGCCGACCCCCGACAACGGAGCCGAGACGACGTGCTGGGCATTGGCACATCACGTCACCAGCGTGTCGCTGCGACGCATCACCTCGACCCCCTCCCGGGTGACCCCCGACCAGCTGGCCGCCATCCGCCGGCGCATCACGGTCGCGGTGGGGGTCGGCTGATCGTCTCCGGCTCGAGTGGTCCCC
This sequence comes from Mycobacteriales bacterium, assembly GCA_035533475.1. Classification (NCBI taxonomy): domain Bacteria; kingdom Bacillati; phylum Actinomycetota; class Actinomycetes; order Mycobacteriales; species Mycobacteriales bacterium. The sequence goes on from DATLTS010000006.1 coordinate 41,436, forward strand.
GGTCACCGGCTCGACCAGGCGCGAATTCCGCGCCGAGGCCACGGCCGCCGAAGGCCGGCTCGGATCGAGCACTCCGCTGGTCTGCCCAGCTTTCCGGCCGCGCGGGCCAGGCAGCTGAGTCGGGTGACCGCATGAGGTCGCGACCCGCCGGGGCATCCCGGTAAGCGATCGCCTGGTGGGCCTGTCGAGGCGGTCTGGCGCTTCGGGCGCCATGCTGCCAGGGCGGCCACAAGCGTCGCCATAGGGCGATCGACGACCGGACCGGCCGGGAGTTTCGCGGCAGGTCTTTCTCGGTCCGATGCACTTCCTGTATCCTGCTCCGGACACGCGGGCCCGGCGGTTCCGGAGCGGCGTGCGCGACCCCGAGGAGACCCGACCGATGTACGCGATCGTCCGAAGCGGCGGCCGCCAGCACAAGGTGAGCGTCGGGGACACCCTCGAGCTCGACCGGAGCCCACTCCCGTCCGGTGAGTCGTTCACCCTGCCGGCGGTGCTCGTCGTCGACGGCGAGACGGTCACCAGCGACGCGGCCGGGCTGGCCGGCTTCACGGTCACTGCCGAGGTGCTCGGCGACGCGAAGGGCCCGAAGATCGAAATCCTCAAGTACAAGAACAAGACCGGCTACCGCAAGCGGCAGGGTCACCGTCAGCGGCTGACCCGGGTCCGGGTGACCGGGATCGACAGTGCTAGCGGGAAAGACAGTGCTAGCGGCAACGACAGTGCCACCGGCAACGACAGTGCAGACAAGGACGCCTAGGTATGGCTCACAAGAAGGGCGCCTCGTCGAGCCGTAACGGCCGGGATTCCACGGCGCAGCGGCTCGGGGTGAAGCGCTTCGGCGGGCAGGCGGTGCGGGCCGGGGAGATCCTCGTCCGTCAGCGCGGCACCCACTTCCACCCGGGCGAGCTGGTCGGTCGGGGCGGCGACGACACCCTGTTCGCGCTGGCGGACGGCGCGGTGCAGTTCGGCACCCGCCGCGGCCGGCGGGTGGTCAACATCGTCCCGGCGGAGACCGCGCAGGCCTGACCGCCCCGTGCCGGGTTTCGTCGATCGTGCGGTGGTGCACGCCACGGCCGGCGACGGCGGCCACGGCTGCACGTCGGTGCACCGGGAGAAGTACAAGCCGCTCGGCGGACCGGACGGCGGCAACGGCGGCCGGGGCGGGGACGTGGTCCTCGTCGTCGACCCGCAGACCACCACCCTGCTCGACTACCACCGCCACCCGCACCAGCGCGCCGGCTCCGGTAAGCCCGGTCAGGGTGGCCTGCGCCACGGTGCGCACGGTGCCGACCTGATCCTGCCGGTCCCCGACGGCACGGTCGTCTCCGCCGCCGACGGCACCCTGCTCGCCGACCTGGTCGGCGCCGGCAGCCGCTACGTCGCCGCCGCCGGTGGCCGCGGCGGTTCGGGCAACGCCGCGCTGGCCTCCCCGCGGCGCCGGGCGCCCGGTTTCGCGCTGCTCGGCGAGCCGGGCCAGCACGCGGACGTCGTGCTCGAGCTCAAGACCGTCGCCGACGTCGCCCTCGTCGGCTACCCGAACGCCGGCAAGTCCTCGCTGGTGGCCGCGCTCTCCGCCGCCCGACCGAAAATCGCCGACTACCCGTTCACGACCCTGGTCCCGAACCTCGGCGTCGTCGAGGCCGGCGAGCTGGTTTTCACGGTCGCGGACGTTCCGGGGCTCATCCCGGGCGCCAGCCAGGGCCGCGGCCTCGGCCACGAGTTCCTCCGCCACGTAGAGCGGTGCGCGGTCATCGTGCACGTCATCGACCTGGCCAGCGACGAGCCGGGGCGCTCCCCGGCAGCCGACCTCGACGTGATCGAGGCGGAGCTCGCCGCCTACGGCGGGCTGGCCGACCGGCGCCGGTTGATCGTGCTCAACAAGCTCGACGTCGTCGGCGCGGAGCTGGCGGCGGAGCTGGCCGGTGGCCTGCCCGACGGGGTGTTCACCGTGTCGGCCGCGACCCGCGAGGGGCTGCGCCCGCTGGCCTTCGCGATGGCCGAGGCGGTGGCCGGGGCGCGGGCGGCCGCGCCGGCCGCCGAGCCCACCCGGATCGTGCTCCGGCCCCGGGCCGTGGACGACGCCGGCTTCAGCGTCGAGGCGGACGGCGACGGGTTCCGGGTCCTCGGGGAGCGCCCGGAACGCTGGGTGCGCCAGACCGACTTCGCCAACGCCGAGGCGGTCGGCTACCTCGCCGACCGGCTGGCCCGGCTCGGCGTCGAGACCGAGCTGGCTAAGCGCGGCGCCGAACCCGGGGTCGCGGTGAGCATCGGCGAGGTCACGTTCGACTGGGAGCCCTCGACCCCGGCCGGGGTGGCCGCGGTCCTCGCCACCCGCGGTAGCGACCCCCGCCTCGACCCGACGACCCGTCCGCCCGCGGCGACCCGGCGGCAGGCGAAGCGCGACCGGCGCCAGCTCGACGAGCCCGGGCCGAGCAGGTGACCGCGGTCGCCTCCGCCCGCCGGCTGGTGGTCAAGGTCGGCTCCTCCTCGCTCACCGCGCCCGGCGGCGGGGTCGCGCCGGACCGGGTCGACGCGCTCGTCGACGTGCTCGCCGCCCGCGTCGCGGACGGCGTAGAGGTCGTCCTCGTCTCCTCCGGTGCGATCGCCGCCGGGCTGGCCCCGCTGGGGCTCTCCCGACGGCCGACCGACCTGGCGACCCTCCAGGCCGCGGCGAGCGTCGGGCAGGGGGCGCTGGTCGCCTGCTACGCCGCGTCGTTCGCCCGGCACGGCCGGCGGGTCGGGCAGGTGCTGCTCACCGCCGAGGACGTGATCCGCCGGGCGCACTACCGCAACGCGCAGCGCACGCTGGATCGACTGCTCGCGTTGGGGGTGGTGCCGGTCGTTAACGAGAACGACACGGTCGCCACCGAGGAGATCCGTTTCGGCGACAACGACCGGCTGGCGGCCCTGGTCTGCCTGCTGGTGCGGGCCGACGCGCTCGTGCTGCTCTCCGACGTCGACGGCCTCTACGACCGGGAGCCCGGCCGGCCCGGGGCGCGCCGGATCGCCGAGGTTCGCGGCCGCGCGGACCTGGCGGGCGTTCCGCTGACCCGGCCGGGCGCGGTGGGGGTCGGCACCGGGGGGATGGCGACGAAGGTCGACGCCGCCGGGATCGCCGCGCAGGCCGGCGTGCCGGCGCTGATCGCCGGTGCCGCCGACGTCGAGGCGGCCCTGGCCGGCGCCGCGGTGGGCACGCTGTTCCACCCGGTCGGGCCGCGGGTCACCGCCCGGCTGCTGTGGCTGGCCCACGCCAGCGCCCCGCGCGGACGGGTCGTTCTCGACGCCGGGGCGGTGCGGGCGGTGATCGAGCGGCGGATGTCGCTGCTGCCCGCCGGGGTCGTCGCGGTGGACGGCGAGTTCGTCTCCGGGGACCCGGTCGACCTGGTCGACGCCGACGGCCGGGTCCTCGCCCGCGGCCTCGCCGGCTACGACGCCGCGGAGCTGCCGGCGATGCTCGGCCGCTCCACCCGGGAGCTCGCCGCGAGCCTGGGCCCGGAGTTCGCGCGGGAGATCGTGCACCGCGACGATCTGGTAGTGGGCCAGTTCGACTGGTGATCGTGCCGGGCCCCGTTTCGAATTTCGCTCATGGACGCCGGCCGACGTTGATCCGATTTCGGAACAGCATCTGAAACCGCATCATCTGATGCTAATGTAGATGCTCTATTGCGGAGGCCTCAGATGCGGACCACTGTGACGATCGACGACGAGCTCCTTCACCGCGCGGCAGAGCTGACCGGCGTCACCGAGCGGACGTCCTTGCTGCGGGAGGGGCTCGAGACCCTCATCCGGGTGGAGAGCGCCAAGCGTCTCGCGGCCCTGGGGGGTAGCGATCCGGCGGCGCGGGCTCCCCGACGCGATCGAGGCAAGTCGCGGTGATCCTGGTCGACACCTCGGTGTGGATCGATCACCTTCGTAAGGTCGAACCGACGCTCGTCGATGTGCTTGCCCGGGATGAGGTCGTCTGTCACACGCTGGTGATCCAGGAGCTGGCCCTCGGCAGCATCAAGGATCGAGAGGTGCTGCTCGACTCACTGGTCCAGCTCCGTGGATGCCCGTTCCTCACCCAGGCCGAGATGCTCGCCCTTGTGGACGCCCGCCGGCTGTGGGGGCGGGGGCTGGGTGCTGTCGATTGTCACCTTCTCGGGTCGCTCCTGCTGTTGCCCGGGACCCGGTTCTGGACGCGAGACAAGCGACTGCGGACGATCGCGGGGGAGTTGGGTGTGCCGCCGGTGGTGTGGTCGTGATCCACCAGGAGGCGACCGCGCTGCGCGTAGTCCCGCGACAAGGTGCCGTTCTGCCGTGGCGCCACGTCGGGTAGGCGCTGCCGTTCATACCTGGTTATACCCGGGTGTGAAGACCGCCATCTCGGTACCTGACGAGACCTTCGAGCGGGCCACCCGCCGCGCCCGCGAACTCGGCATGAGCCGCTCGGAGTTCTTCGCCACCGCTGCCGTGCGCTACCTAGCCGAGCTGGACCGCGCTTCGCTGACGGGTCGCATCGATGAAGCGTTCGCGCTGGCCGGTGTCCCGCCGACGAGCTGAGCTCCCGCACCGACCCGGCCGGGGTGACCACCAGCCAAGTTGCAGATGACCCGGTTTGGGATTGCACCAACAATATTGTGTATGACACAATATTCAGGTGCAGCTGAAACCGATCCGGTTCACCCGGGGCAGCCGCAAGCACCGGATAGGTCGCGCCAGCGCCCGCCACGTCATCGACACCGCCACTCCCAGCGTCGAAACCGACGAGGTCACCGAGGCCGTCATCATGAGGTGGGTCGGCAACGACGAGCGGGGCCGGGAGCTGGAAGTCATCGCCATCGAGCGCCCCGATTGCCAGCTCGTCATCCACGTAATGCCCACGCACTACCGGAGGCACCCATGACACCGCGCAAGCCCACGCCCATCGGCCCCGACGTCGACCTCGAGGCCGAAGACATCCGGCTGCCCGACGGCAGTCGCCTGACCGAGTCCAAGGCGGCCAAAATCGTCGAGCGGGTTCACCGCCAGCACCCCGGCCGGCCCTCGGTTAGCGGCGACCAGGAGCACACCCCGGTCATGACCGTGCGCGTCACCCGCGCAGCCAGGGCCGCTCTCGAACAGATCGCACAAGCCCAGGGCCGCCGACTGGCCGACGTCAGCCGCGACGCGCTCGACGAGTACATCCGCCGCCACGCCAGCTGATCGCTTGGACGGGTCGGTTCCCACGGCCTGCCTGGGGCGCAATGAGGTCGAAGTCCGAGTCGTAGTGCAGCACCGCGACGTCAAGCTCCTCGGCGGAAGCGACGATCGCGTTGTGCTTTCCGGCCGATCTGGGACACTTCCCGGGTGACCAGTGCAGCGGAGGTCCACGACGTCGCCCGCCGGGCGCGCGGTGCCGCCGACGAGCTCGCGCAGGCGACCCGGGCGGCGAAGGACGCGGCGCTGCACGCCATGGCCGACGCCCTCGACGCGGCGACCGGGGCGGTCCTCGACGCCAACCGCCGCGACGTCGAACGGGCCCGCGGGGACGGCACCCCGGCGGCGCTGATCGACCGGCTCTCCCTCGACACCGCGCGGGTGGCCGGGATGGCCGGCGGCCTTCGGGCGGTGGCCGCGCTGGCCGACCCGGTGGGGGAGACGATCCGCGGGTCCACCCTGCCCAACGGGCTGGAGATCCGCCAGGTCCGGGTGCCGCTCGGGGTGGTCGGCATCATCTACGAAGCCCGGCCCAACGTCACCGTCGACGCCGCCGGGCTCACCCTGAAAAGCGGCAACGCGGTGCTGCTGCGGGGCTCCTCGTCGGCCCGCGACTCCAACGCCGCGCTGGTCGACGTCCTGTCCGCCGCGGTGGCCGCCGCCGGGCTGCCGGGCGCCGCGATCGCCCTGGTGCCCGGCGTCGACCACGAGGCGACGAAGCACCTGATGCGGGCCCACGGGCTGGTCGACGTGCTCATCCCGCGCGGCGGCGCCGGCCTGATCCGGTCGGTGATCGAGGAGTCCACGGTTCCGGTGATCGAGACCGGGATCGGGAACTGCCACGTTTACGTCGACGCCGACGCCGACCTGGAGATGGCCGTCCGCATCGTCGTCAACGCGAAGGCGCAACGCCCGTCGGTGTGCAACGCCGCGGAGACCCTGCTCGTCCACCGCGACGCGGCGCCCGCCTTCCTCCCCGCGGTCCTGCCGGCGCTCGCCGCCGCCGGGGTCACCGTGCACGGGGACCCCGGGGTCGCCGGCTACGCGCCCTCCGTCGTCGCGGCCACCGACGAGGACTGGGCGGCGGAGTACCTCTCGCTCGACCTGGCGGTCGCCGTCGTGGACTCGCTGGCCGACGCGCTGGCCCACATCCGCCGCTGGGGCTCCGGGCACACCGAGGCGATCGTGACCCGCTCGCTGGAGTCGGCCCGCACGTTCACCGCCCGGGTCGACGCCGCCGCGGTCGTCGTCAACGCCTCGACACGGTTCACCGACGGGGAGCAGTTCGGCATGGGCGCCGAGATCGGGATCTCCACCCAGAAGCTGCACGCCCGCGGGCCGATGGCGCTGTCCGAGCTCACCTCGACGAAGTGGATCGTCACCGGCGACGGGCAGGTCCGCGGCCCCGCCTGATCCGGCCCGGGGCGCACCGCCGGGCCCGGCCGGCGCTACGGTCGGCGGGTGCCGCACCGTATCGACCCGTCGTTCCTAGACCTCCCGCTGCGCGGCCTGGCCGAGGCGGCGCTGGAGGCGGCCCGCAAGCTCGGCGTCGAGCACGCCGACGTCCGGGTCGAGCGGATCCGCACCCAGGACGTCGTGCTCCGCGACCACGAGCTGGAGACCTTCCACGACGACGAGGAGTCCGGCGTCGCGGTTCGCGTCGTCCACGACGGCGCCTGGGGTTTCGCGGCGAGCTCCGACCTGCGGGTCGACGCCGCGGCGGGGCTCGCGGCGCGCGCGGTGGCGGTCGCCCGGGCGACCGCGGCGCTCAACGCCGAGCCGGTGCAACTCGCCGACGAACCGGTGCACGGCGACGCCACCTGGGTCAGCTCCTACCAGGTGGACCCCTTCCAGGTGCCGGACGCCGAGAAGGTGGCCCGGCTCCGGGACTGGACCGGCCGGCTGCTCGCCGCCCCCGGCGTCAGCCACGTCGACGCCTCGCTGCGCCAGGTCCGGGAGAACAAGTTCTACGCCGATCTGGCCGGCACCTCGACGACCCAGCAGCGGATCCGGCTGCACCCGGCGGTGACCGCGGTGAGCGTCGACCGCGACGGCGGCCGGTTCGACTCGATGCGCACGCTCGCCCCCCCGGTGGGGCGCGGCTACGAGTACCTCACCGGCACCGGATGGGACTGGGACGCCGAGCTGGCCGAGATCCCGGAGCTGCTCGCCGAGAAGATGCGGGCCCCCACGGTGGAGGCCGGCCGCTACGACCTGGTCATCGACCCGAGCAACCTGTGGCTCACCATCCACGAGTCGGTGGGCCACGCCACCGAACTGGACCGGGCGCTCGGCTACGAGGCCAACTACGCCGGGACGTCGTTCGCCACCTTCGACCAGCTCGGCAGCCTGCGCTACGGGTCGGAGCTGATGCAGGTCAGCGGTGACCGGACGGTGGAGCACGGCCTGGCCACCGTCGGCTATGACGACGAGGGGGTCGCCGGGCAGCGCTGGGACGTGGTTCGCGACGGCGTGCTCACCGGCTACCAGCTGGACCGCCGGATCGCCCGGCGCACCGGCCTCGGCCGGTCCAACGGTTGCGCGTTCGCCGACTCGCCGATGCACGTCCCGGTCCAGCGGATGGCCAACGTCTCGCTGGCGCCGGCCGCCGCCGGGCCGTCCACCGCGGAGCTGATCGCCGGGGTCGAGCGCGGCATCTACGTCGTGGGGGACAAGAGCTGGTCGATCGACATGCAGCGCTACAACTTCCAGTTCACCGGCCAGCGCTTCTTCGCGATCCGCTCCGGCCGGCTCGCCGGGCAGCTGCGCGACGTCGCCTACCAGGCGACGACCACCGATTTCTGGGGCAGCCTGGCCGGTCTCGGCGGCGAGGGCACCTGGGTCCTCGGCGGGGCCTTCAACTGCGGCAAGGCCCAGCCCGGGCAGGTGGCCGCGGTCAGCCACGGCTGCCCGGCGACGCTGTTCACCGGCGTCCGGATCCTCGACACGGTGGCGGAGGGCGGCCGGTGACGCTGTCCCCCGAGCAGATCGTCGAACGCGGCCTCGGCCACGCCCGCGGCGACGGTGCGGTCGTCCTGGTGCACGACGCGAGCGCGGTGAACCTGCGTTTCGCGAACACCTCGCTGACGACCAACGGCGCGGAGGAACAGCGCCGGGTCTCGGTCGTCGCCGTGGCCGGCGGGGCGGTCGGCGTCGTCTCCCGCAGCGGCCTGAGCGACGACCGCGACGTCGCCGACCTGGTGGCGGCCGCCGAGGCGGTGGCCCGGGCGAACCCGCCGGCGGAGGACGCGGCGCCGCTCGCCGACGGCCCGGCCGACCCCGGGTTCGCCGACGCCGCCCCCGGCACCGGGATCGAGGTGTTCGCGGGCCTGGTCGACGGTCTGGCGGCGGCGTTCGACCGGGTCCGCGGCGCCGACCGCGGGCTGTTCGGGTTCGCCCGGCACGAGGTGGTGACCAGCTACCTGGGTTCCTCGACCGGGCTGCGCCGCCGCCACGTCCAGCCCACCGGGACCCTGGAGCTGACCTGCCGCGCCGGCGACGGGGCGGCCTCCGCCTGGGCCGGGCGAGCCAGCCGGGACTTCCGCGACGTCGACGTCACCGGCCTCGTCGACGAAGTCGGTCGCCGGCTCGACTGGTCCGCCCGCCGGGTGGAGCTGCCGGCCGGGCGGTACGAGACCCTGCTGCCGCCGTCGGCGGTCGCCGACCTGGTCACCTACCTCTACCTGTCGATGTCGGCCCGGGCCGCCCACGACGGGCGGTCCCCGTTGTCCCGCGCGGGTGGGGGCACCCGGGTGGGCGAGGCGCTGACGGGGCTGCCGCTGAGCCTGCGCAGCGACCCGGTCGAGGCCGGCCTGGAATGCTCGCCGTTCGTCGAGACCCCGGTGTCGAGCGAGCTGGGCTCGGTGTTCGACAACGGGCTCGCGGTCGCGCGGTCGGACTGGATCCGGGACGGCCGCATCGAGGCGCTGGTCTCGACCCGCCACTCGGCGACGCTCACCGGCCTGCCGGTCCGGCCGTACGTGGACAACCTCGTCCTCGACGTCGCCGACCCCGGTTCCGACCTGGCCGGGATGATCGGGAGCACCGGGCGCGGCCTGCTGCTCACCTGCCTGTGGTACATCCGCGAGGTGGACCCGGAGACCCTGCTGCTCACCGGGCTGACCCGCGACGGTGTCTTCCTGGTGGAGGGCGGCGAGGTGGTCGGGGCGGTGAACAACTTCCGGTTCAACGAGAGCCCGATCACCCTGCTCGGCCGGCTCGCCGAGGTCGGCCCGACCGCGCCTACGCTGTCCCGGGAGTTCAACGAGTACCTCACCCGGGTGGCCGCCCCGCCGGTCCGGATTGCGGACTTCCATATGAGCTCGGTGAGTCAGGCGTCGTAGCCCAGCCCGGTGGTAGCGTGCCGGCGGAGCATGATCAACCGGCGGGAGGGACGAGCTGCCCGGATCCGGTGGTGACGGCCTGGCGGTGCAGGACGTCACCGTGCGCTTCGGCGGGCTGCTCGCCCTCGACGGCGTCTCGCTCGACGTCACGCCCGGTGAGGTCGTCGGTGTCATCGGCCCGAACGGCGCCGGCAAGACCACCCTGTTCAACGTGATGTGCGGGTTCGTGGCCCCCACCGCCGGGCGGATCTCGGTCGGCGGCCGGACGATCCGCCGGATCCGGCCGCACCAGCTCGCCGGGCTCGGCATCGCCCGGACCTTGCAGGGGGTCGGATTGTTCCCCGGCCTGACCGTGCTGGAGAACGTGATGGCCGGGGCGACCGTCTCCGCCCGCTCCGGGCTGGCCGCCGCGCTGCTCGGGGCGCCGCGGTCGTCGAGGGACGAGTCCCGGCTGGCCGCGCGGGCGATGTCCACGCTGGCCGACCTCGACGTCGACTCGGTCGCCGGGCGGCTGCCCGCCACCTTGCCGTACGGGATCCAGAAGCGGGTCGCGCTCGCGCGGGCCCTGGTCAACGAACCCGGCTACCTGCTGCTCGACGAGCCGGCCAGCGGGCTGGACGAGGCCGACATGTCCGACCTGGCGGGCCTGCTGGCCAGGCTGAAGACCCGCATCGGCGTCCTGCTCGTCGAGCACCACATGGATCTCGTCATGTCGGTCTGCGACCGGCTCGTGGTGCTGGACTTCGGGCGGCAGATCGCCGCCGGCACGCCGGCCGAGGTGAAGGGCGACCCGGCGGTCGCCGCGGCGTACCTCGGCGAGGAGCTGGCCGCCGAGCCGGAGGTGCAGCGTGCTGACGGTTGACAAGCTGAGTACCTCCTACGGGGCGGTCGAGGCGCTGCGCGACGTCTCGTTCACCGTCGAGGACGGCTCGATCACCGCCGTGCTCGGCGCCAACGGCGCCGGCAAGACCACCCTGCTGCGGTCGATGACCGGCCTGGTCCGGCCGCGGGCCGGGTCGGTGACCTACGAGGGGCGCGACCTCACCCGGCTGCGGGTCGAGGACGTCGTCCGGGCCGGTGTCGCGCACGTGCCGGAGGGGCGCGGGGTGATCCAGGAACTCACCGTGGAGGAGAACCTTCGCCTCGGCGCGCTCTGGCGGCGCAACCGGACCGAGGGCCGGGCCGGCCTGGACGAGGTCTACGAACTGTTCGGGCCGCTGCGCGAGCGCCGCCGCCGGCCCGCCTACACCCTCTCCGGCGGGGAGCGCCAGATGCTCGCGATCGGCCGGGCCCTGATCAGCCGGCCCCGGCTGCTGCTCCTCGACGAGCCGTCGCTCGGCCTCGCCCCGCGGGTCGTCGCCCAGATCATGGGGCTGCTCCGCGACCTGGCCCGCCAGACCCGGCTCACCGTCCTGCTCGTCGAACAGAACGCCCGGACCGCGCTGTCGATCGCCGACACCGCGGTCGTGCTCTCCCTCGGCCGGGTCGCGGTCACCGGGGACGCCGCCGGGATGGCCGCCGACACCCAGCTCCGCCACCACTACCTCGGGTTCTGAGCCGATGCTGAGCGAAACCCTCAACGGGCTCACCTACGGCATGATCTACTCCGCGGTCGCGCTCGGCCTGGTGCTGATCTACCGGTCCACCCGGGTCGTCAACTTCGCCCAGGGCGGGATGGCGATGTTCACCACCTACCTCGCGGTGACCGTAATCGACCGGGGCTGGAACTACTGGATCGCGTTCGCGGTCGCGCTGGGATCCGGGCTGGCGCTCGGCGCGATCGTCGAACGGCTGCTCGTCCGCCGGGTCGAGTCGAAGAACCCGCTGAACGCCGTGATCGTCACCATCGGCCTGCTGATCCTGCTCGAATCGGTGGCCGGCATGGTGTGGGGCGGCGGGACGCGGGCGTTCCCGGCGCACTTCTCGATCGTCGGGGTCGGCATCGGCCGCCATGCGCTGGCGATCTCCCGGTTCGACTTTTTCGTCATCGGCGCGGTCCTGCTCGTGATGCTCGCGCTGGTCGTCCTGTTCCGGGCCACCAGCCTGGGCCTGCGGATGCGGGCGGCCGCGTTCTCCCCGGAGGTCGCCCGGCTGCTCGGGGTCCGGGTCGGGCGGATGCTGACCCTCGGCTGGGCGCTCGCCTCACTGGTCGGTTCGCTCGCCGGTGTGCTGGTCGCGCCGAAGGTGTTCCTGTCGCCGAACATGATGGACGAGATCCTGATCTTCGGGTTCGCCGCCGCCGTCCTCGGCGGCCTGGACAGCCCGGTCGGCGCGCTGATCGGCGGGCTGGTCCTCGGCCTGGTGACGAGCTACGTCGGCGGCTGGTCGGTGGCCGGCCCCAGCCTCGAGGTGCTCGGTGCGCTCGTCGTCCTGGTGGTGGTGCTGATGGTCCGGCCGCAGGGGCTGTTCTCCGGGCTCGGCCAGCGGCGGGTCTGAATGACACCGAACGAGCTGGCCGGCCGGCTGCGCCTGCCCAGCCAGCCGCTGCTCCGCCATCTCGTGCTCGGCGCGGCCGGGCTGGTGGCGATCTGGGTGATCACGTCGACGCAGAACGCCTACAACGACTTCCAGATCGCCTCGATCGGCGCCTACCTGGTGGCGATCGCTGGGCTGTCCATCCTCACCGGCTTCAATGGCCAGATCTCACTCGGCCACGGCGCGTTCATGATGGTCGGCGCCTACACGACCGCGCTGCTGGCGGTGCACACCCACCTGCTGCTCGCCGTCGTGCTGCTCGCCTCGGTCGCGGTCGCCGCCGCCGCCGGCGGGCTGGTCGGCGTCGCCGCCGCCCGGCTGCGCGGGCCGTATCTGGCCGGCGCGACGCTGGCCCTCGCGGTCGCGCTGCCGGACATCCCGGTCCGCTGGTCGGCGACGCTGAAGGGGCGCACCGGTTTCTCGCTGAACCCGCCGGCCCCGCCGGCGTTCCTCGGCCCGACGTTCACCGCCGAGCGCTGGATGTCCTGGATCTCCGGCCTCGCCGTCGTGCTCACCGTGATCCTGCTGGCCAATCTGGCCCGCAGCCGGTTCGGCCGGTCGTTCCGGGCGGTCCGCGACGACGAGATCGCCGCGTCGCTCGCCGGCATCCACGTCGCCCGGACCCAGGTGCTCGCGTTCGTCCTGTCCGCCGGCTGCGCCGGGCTCGGCGGGGCGCTGCTCGCCTACGCGACGACCAGCGTCTCCTCCGACGGCTTCCCGATCAACCTTTCGATCGCCCTGCTCACCGGCGCCGTGCTCGGCGGGATGGGCACCCTGTTCGGCGCGGTCTGGGGGGCGATCCTGGTCGTATATCTTCCGCAGTGGGCGACTTCGCTGTCCCAGCACCTGAGCCTGTCGCGGCCGATCAGCGCGAACCTCGCGCTGGGCGTCTACGGGCTGGTGCTGATGGTGGCGATCCTCGTCTTCCCGGGGGGAATCCAGGCCGGGCTGCGCCGGCTCGTCGCGTTCGTGGCGACCCGCGGCAGTCCGGTCCGGTCCACGTGAACACCGCTCGAACCAAGGAGGAGCACAGATGAAGATCGGTTCCACTCGGCAGTCCAGACTGCCGGCCGTGGCCGCGACGGCGGTGCTCGCCGTGCTCGCCGCGTCCTGCAGTTCCTCGCCGTCTTCGGGCGGATCAACCGGCTCCGGGGGCCTCGGCAAGGCCACCGCGCCCGGGGTCACCGGCACGTCGATCCTGCTCGGCAGCACCCAACCGCTCACCGGGCCGGCGTCCTCCGGCTATGACGAGATCGGGCCGGCGATCAACTCGTTCTTCCAGTTCGTCAACAGCAAGGGCGGCGTCTACAACCGCAAGATCACGTTCGACTACCAGGACGACGTCTACGACGTGACCGGGCAGACCCCGACGGTCACCCGCAAGCTGGTCCTTCAGGACAGCGTGTTCGCGATGGTCGGGGCCCTCGGCACCGCGCCGCACGAGTCGGTCGTGTCGTTCCTGAACGCCAACCGGATCCCGGACCTGTTCGTCGACACCGGCTTCCCCGGCTTCAACAACGTCACGGCCTACCCGTACACGTTCTCCGACTTCACCGACTACGTCGTCGAGGGCAAGATCCTCGGCCAGTACGTGACCCAGCATTTCGCGGGGCAGAAGGTCGCCTATCTCGGGCAGGCCGACGACCTTGGCACCTACGGCGCCAAGGGCCTCGACGCGGAGATCCCGGCCGCGGACGTGGTCGCGAAGAAGCAGTACGTGCCGACCGCAACCGCGATCCCGGTCGACGTGCCGAACGCGATCGCGACCGCGAAGGCGCTCGGCGCGAAGGTCGTCGTGCTGTTCACGATCCCGGCGGCGACCGCGACCGCCGTGCTGACCGCCGCCGCGCTGAACTACCACCCGCAGTTCGTGGTGAGCAGCGTCGGCAGCGACCCGACCACGCTGGACACCCTGCTCAAGGTGTTCTCCAAGGGCAAGGCCGGCGGGGTGCTGGACGACGGCATGATCACCGACGGCTACTACGCGTCGGCCTCCGACACCGCGAACCAGTGGACGGCGCTGTTCAAGCAGATCCACGACCAGTACGACGCCAGCCAGCCCTTCGACGGCAACTTCCTGAACGGGGTTGGGATCGCCTACATGACCTACCGGGCGCTGAAGGCGGCCGGTCCGGACCTCACCCGCCAGGGCCTGGTCAACGCGATCACCGCGGCGGCGCTCAACGGCCCGAACCTGGCCCCGCTCGGGTTCTCCTCGACGAGCCACGCCGGGATCGAAGGTGACCAGATGGGCACCATCTCCAACAACCGGGTCACGCTGAGCGGGCCGGTGTTCAGCGGCACGGACACCACGGCGATCACCTCCGGGGGCAACGCCCAGACTCCGGTGCCGACCACCTGGTAGGCGCCGTCCCGGGGGCCGGCCCGACGCCGGCCCCCGGGCGGTTCCGGGGTCGATCGTGGACCTCCGATGGACTAGAATGACGTTCGGTTCCCGAGGAGGTCGTGTGACCGCGACGTTCGCCAGCCCGGCCGACGTCGGCGAGCGGCTGGCCGGCGCCGGCTACCTCGCCGACGACGCGATCGCCACCACCGTGTTCCTCGCCGACCGCCTCGACAAGCCGCTGCTCGTCGAGGGCCCGGCCGGCGTCGGCAAGACCGAGCTGGCCAAGGCGGTCGCCACCGCCGCCGGCGCCGACCTGGTCCGGCTCCAGTGCTACGAGGGGCTGGACGAGGCGCGGGCGCTGTACGAGTGGAACTACAAGAAGCAGTTGCTGCGGATCCAGGCCGCCGGCGCGGACGCCGGCTGGCGGGACACCCACGACGACATCTTCACCGAGGAGTTCCTCCTCGCCCGGCCGCTGCTCACCGCGATCCGCCGCAGCGACCCGACGGTGCTGCTCATCGACGAGACCGACAAGGCCGACATCGAGGTCGAGGGGCTGCTGCTCGAGGTGCTGTCGGACTTCCAGGTGACGATCCCCGAGCTCGGCACGATCCGGGCCACCCGCACCCCGTTCGTGCTGCTGACGAGCAACGCCACCCGGGAGCTGTCCGAGGCGCTGAAGCGGCGCTGCCTCTACCTGCACCTGGACTACCCGAGCGCCGAGCGGGAGAAGGCCATCATCTTGTCCCGGGTCCCGCAGATCGCCGAGGCGCTCGCCGAGTCGCTGGTCCGCACCGTGCGCGCGCTCCGCGCGCTGGAGCTGAAGAAGGCGCCGTCGGTCGCGGAGAGCATCGACTGGGCCCGGACCCTGCTCGCCCTCGGCCTGGACACCCTCGACGAGGCGGCGGTCGCCGGCACCCTCGGCGTGGTGCTCAAGCACGCCTCCGACCAGGCCCGAGCGGTCAGCCAACTGCGGCTGGCCGGCCCGGCGAACTAGGCCCGCCGGTGCCGGCCGGGCTGCTCGACCGCCAGGTCGCATTCGTCGCCGCGCTGCGCACGGCCGGGCTGCCGGTCTCCCTCGCCGAATCCCTCGACGCGACCCGGGCGATGGCGGTCCTCGGCCTCGCCGACCGCGACGCGCTCCGCTCGGCGCTGGCCGCCACCCTGGTGAAGCGGCCCGCGCAGCGCCTCGCGTTCGACACCCTGTTCGACCTGTACTACCCGAGGGCGGTCGGCGACGGGCAGCCGGCCGGCGAGGCCCCCACCGACGCCCCCGACGACCCCGGCCCGCCGGGTGCGGACAACGAGCGGCTCCGCGACCGGCTTCGCGACCGGCTCCGCGAGCTGCTCCTCGACGGCGACGAGGCGGCGCTGCGCCGGCTCGCCCGGGAGGCGGTGGGTCAGCTCGGCCGGGCCGCAACCCAGCCGGGCCGGCAGTCCTTCTTCGCCTACCGGGTGCTGCGCCGGCTCTCCCCCGACACCTTGCTGGCAGGCCTGCTCGAGGAGGTGCTGCGCGGCCAGGAGCGCGGCGGCCTCGCCGAGCGTGTCGCGCGGCAGACGCTCGCCGAGCGCCTCCGGCTGTTCGAAACCCTCGTTGAAGCCGAAGTCAGACGCCGGCTGGCCGAAGAACGCGGCGTCGAGCACGTCGCCCGCACCGCGGTGAAGCCCCTCGCCGAGACGGTCGACTTCCTCCGCGCCTCCCGAGACGACCTCCAGGAGCTGCGCCGCCAGGTGTACCCGCTGGCCCGGCGGCTCGGCACCCGGCTGACCGCCCGCCGCCGCCACGGCCACGCCGGCCGGCTGGACTTCCGGCGCACGGTCCGGGCCTCGCTGTCCACCGGCGGGGTGCCGGTCGTCACCCACCACCGCCCGCACAAGCCGCACAAGCCGGAGCTGGTCGTGCTCTGCGACGTCAGCGGCTCCGTGGCCTCGTTCGCGCACTTCACCATGCTGCTCGCCTACGCGCTGCGCGAGCAGTTCGCCAAGGTGCGGGCGTTCGCGTTCATCGACACCACCGACGAGGTGACCCGGTTCTTCACCGCCGGCGACGACGTCGCGGAGGCGATGGCCCGGCTGGTAGCCGGCGCCAACCTGGTCTGGTACGACGGCCACAGCGACTACGGCCACGCCTTCGAGGTCTTCGTCGAGAAGTGGCCGGACGCGGTGGGACCGAAGACGTCGCTGCTCATCCTCGGCGACGCGCGGAACAACTACCGCGCGCTCGGCCTGCCGGCGCTGCGTTCGATGGTCGGCCGGGCCCGCCACGCCTACTGGCTCAACCCGGAGCCGCGCCAGTACTGGGGGAGCGGCGACTCCTCCGCCACCGGCTACGCCGAGGTGGTGGAGATGGTGGAGTGCCGCAACGCCGCGCAGCTCGAACAGTTCGTGTCCGCGCTGCTGTGATCCGCGATCCCGCGGCGGAGTGTGCGGCACCGGAGGACCGGGCCCGCCGCCAAGGCGAGCGGCTCGCTTCGCTGGTGGACCGGCTGCTCGACGCCGGCGGGTTGGCCGGTGAACGCCTGCGGGCCGCCGGGGTCGCCGCCGGGCGCGACGTGGCGCCGTCCGGGCTGGCGGGGCCGTCCGGGCTGGCCGGGCTGTCCGGGTTGCCGACGACGAGCAAGGCCGACCTGTGGGCGGCCTACCCGTTCGGGATGCTCGCCGTGGCGCGCAGCGAGGTCGTCGCCGTGCACGGGTCCAGCGGCACCGGTGGTCGGCCCACCCTCGTCGCCTACACCCGGGCCGACCTCGAGTTGTGGGCCGAGGTCTGCGCCCGGGCGCTGGCCGCCGCCGGTGCGGAGCCCGGATCGCTGGTTCACAACGCCTACGGCTACGGGCTGTTCACCGGCGGCCTCGGCATCCATCAGGGGGCGATCGCGCTCGGCGCGACCGTGCTGCCGATGTCCGGTGGCATGACGGCCCGGCAGGTGCGGATGATCGCCGACCTGCGACCGCAGATCCTCACCTGCACCCCGTCCTACGCGGTCCAGCTCGGCGAGGCGATCCGCGCCGCCGGCGTCGATGCCACCAGCCTGCGCGCCGGGGTGTTCGGTGCCGAGCCGTGGAGCGAGGCGCTGCGCCGGCAGATCGAGGAGCTGCTCGAGCTGCGGGCCCTGGACATCTACGGGCTGTCGGAGGTGATCGGCCCGGGGGTCGCCGCCGAGTGCCTGGAGCAGCGCGGCCTGCACGTCAACGAGGACCACTTCCTGGTCGAGGCGATCGACCCGGAGTCCGGCGCGCCGGTGCCGGACGGCACGCCGGGCGAGCTGGTCTTCACCACGGTGACCAAGCAGGCGCTGCCGCTGCTGCGCTACCGGACCGGCGACATCGCGTCGCTGGACCGGGCGCCGTGCCCGTGCGGGCGGACCCTGGTCCGGATGAGCAAGGTGCTCGGCCGCCGCGACGACATGCTCGTCATCCGCGGGGTCAACGTCTACCCCAGCGAGGTGGAGGCCGTGCTGCTCGCGGATCCGCGGCTCGGGCCGAACTACCAGCTGGTCGTGGACCGCCGGGCGCCCGGCGCCCGGCTCGTCGTGGTCTGCGAGCTGGCTCCCGGCGTCGACGCGGCCGCCGGCCTCACCGCCGATCTGGGCGGGGCGCTGCGTGAACGGCTCGGCCTGGGGGCGGAGGTCGTCGCCCGACCGGCCGGCGGGCTGCCGCGCCCGGAGGGCGGGAAGGCGGTGCGGGTGTCGAACTGGGACGCCGGCGCCCCGCCGTTGCCCGGGATCGAGTAGCCCGGTCGATACCCTGCCTGGCGTGGAATGCAGCGGCGCGGGCCGCCGGCTCGGGGTGATGGGCGGGACCTTCGATCCGGTGCACAACGGGCACCTGGTCGCGGCCAGCGAAGTCGCCAGCCTCTTCCACCTCGACGAGGTGGTCTTCGTCCCCACCGGGTCGCCGTGGCAGAAGTCCGAGCGCCGGGTCTCCCCGGCCGAGGACCGTTACCTGATGACGGTGATCGCAACCGCGGCGAACCCGAGCTTCACGGTGAGCCGCGCGGACATCGACCGGCCCGGCCCGACCTACACGATCGACACGATCCGGGCGGTCCGGGACGCCTACGGGCCGGCGGTCGAGCTGTTCTTCATCACCGGCGCGGACGCGCTGGCCCAGATCCTCGGCTGGGACCGGGCCGAGGAGCTGTTCGGCGTCGCCCATTTCATCGGGGTGACCCGGCCCGGGCACAAGCTGTCCGACCCGGGGTTCCCGGACGGCGCGGTGAGCCTGGTGGAGGTGCCGGCGCTCGCGATCAGCTCCACCGACTGCCGCGACCGGGTGGCCCGCGGCGAGCCGGTCTGGTACCTGGTACCGGACGGGGTCGTGCAGTACATCTCCAAGCGCCGCCTCTACCGGCCGGGGGCACCGTGACCGGCCGGCGCGGGCAGCGCCGGCGGATCGGGCGGCGACCCGCCGGGTCACCCCCGCCGCAGCCGACCGCCGGCCCGCTGGCGCCGTCGGTGACCATCGTGCGGGCGCCCGGGCGCCGGGAGCTGCGCCGGCAACGCCAGCGGCGCAGCAGGCGGATCCGCGGGCTTATCGCCGCGGCCGTCGTGGTCCTGCTCGCCCTGGTGGGCGGGGCGCTCGGGGTCGGGCTGGGTGTCCACCAAGGGACGCCGCCCGCGGCGGCGGGCGCCCGGCCGCAGGCGACGCTGCTGTTCCAGCTCCGCGGCGCGGACGGCTCGGCGGTGGTGAGCGCGCTGCTCGCCCACGACACCCGGACCGGGCAGGGTGCGGAGATCCTCATCCCGTCCCGGGTGATCAGCGAGGTCCCCGGGTCGGGCAGCCTGCTGTTCGGCCGGGCACTGGCGCTGCCGAACGGGGCGAACCTGTCCCGCGACGCCCTGGCCGACCTGATGAATGTGACGGTCGACGGGTCGTGGGTGGTGACGACGGGCGGTCTTGCGGCGCTGATTGACCGGGTCGGGGGGGTGACCGTCACCGTGGACACGACGATCACCACCCCGGTCCGCGGCGGTGGGCAGGCGGTCCTGCTCAACCCGGGCCGTCAGCTCCTGAGCGGCGCGAACGCGGTGACCTACGCCGGGTATCTCGCCCCGGGCGAGCCGCAGATCGCGGACCTGCCCCGGCTTCAGGCGGTGCTCGACGCGCTGATGGCCCGGCTGCCGGCGCAGCCCGGCGCGCTGGCCGGCGAGCTGACCGCGCTCGGCGGCGGCTCGGCGATCTCCGGGCTGAGCATGGCGCAGACCGCCGCGCTGCTCGTCGAGTTCGCCCGCGACGACGCCGGGAACCGGGTGCAGTACGACACGCTGCCGACGACCACCCTGGAGGTCGGCTCCGGCCCGGCGTCCTACGGCATCGACACCGGGCAGGTGCAGCAGCTGGTGTCCACGGTGCTCGCCGACTCGGTCCCGCCCGGCGCGGTGTCCGGCAGCCGCCGGGTGCTCGTCGAGAACGGGGTTGGGACCCCGGGCCTGGGCTCGTCGGTGCGGGACCGGCTGGTGAACGCCGGGCTCCAGGTCGTCGGGGACCGCAACGCCCCCCACTTCGGCTTCCGGACCTCGCTGGTCCTGATCTTCGCCGAGACGTCCCAGCAGATCGCCCTCGGCGACGAGGTTGCCCGAGCGCTCAACCTGGACCCGGCGAAGGTCGTGCGGGTGTCCACCCGCGACCAGAACATCGCCGACGTCATCGTCATCATCGGGGCCGACTACCGCGGCTGAGCTTTCGGGTGGGCGAGCCGTGAGATCCTCGACGTCGTGACCGCCGCCGAACGTTCCCTGGAGCTCGCCCGGGCGGCCGCGTCCGCGGCCGCGGACAAGCTCGCCACCGACATCGCCCTGCTCGACGTGAGCGACCAGCTGGTGATCACCGACTGCTTCGTGCTCGCCGCCGCGCCCAGTGACCGGGCGGTCCGGGCGGTCGTGGACGCCGTGGAAGAACGGTTGCGCGGGCTCGGTGCCCGCCCGGTGCGCCGCGAAGGGGAGCGCGAGGGCCGCTGGATCCTGCTCGACTACATAGACATCGTCGTGCACGTCCAGCACGACGAGGAGCGCAGCTACTACTCGCTCGAGCGGCTGTGGAAGGACTGCCCGAGCCTGCCGCTGCCCGCCGACGCCGTGCCCGCCGAACGGCCGGCGGCCCAGGCCGGGGGTCGGTGACCGGACGGCGGCTCGTCGTCTGGCGGCACGGCCGGACCGCGTGGAACGCCGAGCGCCGGTTCCAGGGGCAGCTCGACCCGCCGCTGGACCCGGTCGGCGCCCGGCAGGCTGCCGCTGCCGCCGGGCTGCTCGCCAGTCTCGGACCGGACCTGCTGCTGAGCTCGGATCTGACCCGGGCCCGGAGCACCGCCGCTGCGCTGGCTGAGCTGGTCGGGTTGCCGGTCGGCCACGATCCGCGGCTGCGGGAGATCGACCTCGGCGGGTGGCAGGGGCTGACCGCGGCCGAGGCGGCGCAGCGATTCCCGGGCGAGTACCGGGCGTGGGTAGACCACGAGGACCGGCCGCGCGGCGGCGGGGAGACCTACCTCCACGTGGCCGACCGGGCCGAGGAGTTGATCGGGGAGCGGCTGGCCGCCGTGCCGGCCGGCGGGGTGCTCGTCGCAGTGACCCACGGCGGGACGGCCCGGGCGCTGCTCGGGCGGCTGCTCGAGCTGGAGCCGGGCCGCTGGTGGCGGCTCGGTCCGCTCGGCAACGCGAGCTGGTCGATCCTCACCGAGACGGGGCAGGGATGGCGCCTGGTCGAGCACAACGCCGCCACGCCGCCGACGGACGCGCTCGGCGACGACGCCGAGCCGGCGGTCGCCACGCCGGTCGCCGGTTCCGACCCGGGCGGGCTAGCACGGTCCGGCATGTAGAATTCGCCGCTTCGGGGCTATAGCTCAGCTGGTAGAGCACTTGCTCGGCAGGCAAGGGGTCAGGGGTTCGAATCCCCTTAGCTCCACAAGCGTTTCGTATTCGAACTCGCCGCCGGTGAAAAGGTCGTCGAAGGGCGGCCGGTAGCTGACTTCGGCGACCTGGCCGTCTTTGACGACGAGGCGGTCGAAGACCGCGGTGTTGAACAGTCGGCGGGTCTTGTCGTCGGCTTTGCGGTAGGCCTCGGCGCAGCGGGTGGCGAAGCGTGCCGCCAGGGTGAGGATCTCCTGCCATTCGGTCAAGTTCGCGTCGAGAGCCTCGAGGGAGTCTTTCGCGGCGGTGATGTCACGCCCGATGCGGTCCTGCTCGACTTTGAGGGTGGCGACGTCGATCGCGCCGGTGTAGTAGGCGTCGAGCAGTTTGCGCCGCTGGGTCTGGGCCCGGGCGAGTTGGTGGGTGAGGAATTCGCGCTGGCCGGCGTCGCGGTGCTGCCGTTCGATGGCTTCGGCGGCCATCTCCTCTTCCAGCCGGCGGAGCCAGGAGGTGGGCAGTTGGATGCGGTCGTAGAGCGCTGCGATCTGGGTTTCGAGTTTCTCGGCGGGCACGTAGGGCTCGCGGCAGGTGCCGGCCGGATCGCTTTTCTGGCCGAGGCAGTAGAAGTAGGTGTAGGCGCCCTTGGAGAGCTGGACCGAGAGGCGCCGGGCGCACACCCCGCAGAACAGGCTGCCTTTGAGGTAGTGCGGGTGTTTGCGTTCCCGGCAGCCCCGCACGGAGCGGGCGGCGAGGAGTTCGCGGACCCGTCGGTAGGTGTCGGGGGAGACGAGCGGCTGGTGGGTGCCGGGGTGCTGCACGCCGTTCCACTCGACGATGCCGGTGTAGGCGGGGTTGGCGAGGATCTTCGCCAGCCCTTGCCAGCTGATCGGCGCGGACGGCTTGGACCGGCTGCCCCGGTTCGTGAGCCCGCGGTGCCCCAACTCCTCGGCGAGGGTCTGCAATGTCCACTCGCCGGTCGCGTAGGCCTCGAACGCGAGCGTGATCAGCGGTGCGCGTGCCGGGTCGGGCACGATCCGGGCGACTTGCCGGCCGGCGATGATCTCGCGGGTGTTGAGGTAGCCCAGTGGCGCGGTGTGCGGGAACCCGCCCTGCTTGGCTTTCTGGGTCATGCCCTTTTTGATCTCGGAGGCCAGGTTGGCGGAGTAGAACTCGGCCATCAACGCGTGGATGCCTTCCACCAGCCGGCCGGAGGCGCTTTCTTCCAGGTTTTCGGTGACGCTGACCAGGGCCACCTTGCATTTGCGCAGCAGCGCCCGGATCGCGACGTGGTCTTCCATGTTGCGGGCCAGCCGGTCGATCTTGTGCACGACGACCGCGTCGACGTCCCGGTCGGTGGCGATCCGGGCGAGCATGGCTTTGAGGGCCGGCCGGTCGGCACTTCGCGCGCTCTCACCCCGGTCGGTGTACTCGTCGATCAGGTCCCAGCCGGCGTCGCGGATGTGGCGGGTGGCGGCTTCCCGTTGGGCGGGGATGGAGAAGCCTTCGGTGCCTTCGCCTTTCTCGGCCTGTTCGCGGGTGGAGACCCGCAGGTAGAGCACGCAGCGCATGTCACGCTCCTTGGGTTGAGGCTGGACAGTCCATGGACGCTCGATCCCGCTGGGTTGGCAAGTCGGGCCGGCGGGACTGCTCGCCGGGGTAGGGCTCGGGCAGGCCGCCTGCCTGCCGGCGGCGGGTGTGTAGCTCGGCGGCGGCGGCCAGCAGTGCTCGGGCCAGCGGGCGGAGCGCACCGGGCGCTGGCACGGCGCCGGTCGTCGGCACGCCGGGTCCGGGGCACCGGGGTGGGTGACGGGGTCCGCCCTGTCGCCGTCCACCTTTGGCGCGTTCGCTGGGTTGCGGCTGCTGCTGGAGTTCTGCTGGACCGTTGGTGTCGGCAGTTTGCGGCTGCTGTTCAACATCTGTTCTCACCCGCTGCGCGGCGCAGTCCGGTCGTGGCGGTCCGTGCGGGTCGCCGGGTCGGGGGTGATCGCTGCCGTCCGACGGTGTGGCGGGCGCCGCGTTCCGCCGGTCACTGCCGGTGGACGGCACGTACGTGCCGGCGACGGGCGCGGGTGGGCCGTCGTGGGCGCCCAGCGCAGCCCGGCTGGTAGGACTGGCGCGGTCCGGTGCGGACGGGCGGTGTGTGGCCGCACTGGCACGGCCGGCTACCACTGGGCGGCGCCGGGACCATACGCGCCGGGCTCGTGCGTGTCGGTGTCGCCGGCCTGGGCGTGGTGGAGCCGGCGGGTGAGTTCGGCGACCAAACTCGGCACGTCACCGCCCGGCGTTGCGGGCACGTCGGTGAACGGGCTGTTGCACGCCTCGCAGTGCTCGCCGGCGTCCTCCCGCGGGCTGGCGAGCTGGCAGCCCGGGCAGAGGGTCAGCTGCTCGGCGTCGTAGCCGGCGGCGAGCCCGGCCGGGCTGGTGCGCCGGCGGCCCAGGAACCCCAGTGCCTGCCATCGGGCGTGGACGGTGTGCTGGCGGCGGGTGGGGTAGTCGGGTTGGCCGTACTGCCCCGAGCGCCACAGCCGCTGCTGGGCCTGCTCACGGCTCTCGGTGCTGCTGGCGGCCAGCCCGAGGCTGAGAGCGGGTAGCAGCTCGCCGGCCAGTAGCCGTCCGGCGGCGGCCTGCCAGACCGGCGCGGCGACGGCGATCGCGCCGGTCGCGGCGCCGAGTGCCTGGGCTTGGTCGTGGAAGCGGGCCGGGTACTCGGAGCGCAGTGCCGAAACGAGCCCGCCGGGTACGGCCGGTGCCGCCTCGGCGCAGGGGGTGCGGGGCTGTTGCCACCAGCCGGTCAGCAGCCGGGCCGGGCCGGGATGCTCGGTTGCCCAGGCTCGCAGCGCCGGGTAGCCATCGGCGTGCAGTACCCGCAGCACACTGTCCGCCGCCGGATCCCCCAGGCGCACCTGGTCGGGGATCTCGCGCTGGCGGGTGATCGCTTCCAGCGCCTCCTCGAAGCGCCACTGCGCAACGAGACGGTCCCGGGTGTCCCACACCACCTCGGCGCGGCGTTGGGCGTCGATCCGTTCGGCGAGCAGGTCGACCAGGGTGAGTTCGCTGCCGTCCGCGGGCAGCATCCAGACCCGTTCGGTGACCGCGACTTTCGGGTCCCGGGCGTACCCGCAGGCCGCGACCGTCAGCGCGCCGGCCTCGTCCAGGATGATGTCGTCGGGTTCGCGGTGGGTGCGTTGGATTCGGGGCAGGGTGCGGGCCGCACCGCGTAGGAACGTCGCCGCCCGGGCCGGGGTGGTGGTGAGCACCAGCAGCAGCGGGGCGTGCGGGTGCACGCCCTGCCAGGCCTCGTCGCGGGCGTAGTCGAGGTAGCGCCCGAGCTTTTGCCGCAGCCGTTCGGCGGTCATCGTCGCCAAGTCCACCTCCACCAACACCGCCCCCAGCACCGGCGGCGCACCCGCATCCGTATCGGGTAGGTGTAGGCGCAGGTGCGCCGTGGCGTCCGGGGTGATGCGCCGCACCCGACCGGGGAAGCCCTCCCGGGCGCCGGGGCGCCACTGCTGCCAGCCGTGCTGATCGGGCCACCAGCCCGCCAGCTCCACCCCGGCCGCCGGGCCGTGCTCGCGCAGCGCCAGGGCGAGTTCGGCGATGGCGGTGGTGTGCCGCACGAACAGCGGGTTGGGCTCCCGATGCTCCGCAGCGCAGGCGGTGCCGTTGATCAGCCGGGCGCCCTTGACGGTCAACCACCAATGCCACGGGGCGGAGCCGCGCTGCCGCGGTGGGCGGACCCGGCCGGCCAGGCCCCGCTCCGCCAGGCGCGCCAGGCGGTACTCGGTGGTGCGCTCCGGTGCGCCGGTCATCCGCGTCAGCTGCCCGGTGGTCAGCACCCGGTGGGCGTCCAGCAGCTGCAGCAGCCGCTCCGCCACCACGGACACCACCGCGTCGTAGGGCACAGCGGACCGATCCACCGGCCCGTCGGAGACGTCCGCGTCGCCGGGTTCGCTCACCAGCACCCACCCCCCGCGGCGAGGGCAGCGGTGACTATGAAGGATTGGGCTGTCCAGTCACCGGTCCCCCCCGACCGGCCAACCGGCCGCTGACCAGCATGTTCACCCCTCGCTGCGTTGCGGATCGGAACCAGTCCCATCCGCAACCCGAACTGCACACTCGCTGCGCGTTCCGTACGCCACCTCCACGCTCCGCGACCTTCCGGCCGTCCCGGTCCACGGCCGGCGTGACACCGACCGTGGGGGCCCCGACTCCGGGTCCCACCTAAGAACCGGCAAGAACAGGCCCAGATGCGACAAACCCCCAGCAAGATCGTTACCAAACGTTCACCACCACAGCCCCGGGCCAGCCGGCTCTCACCCCTCCAATCCACAATTCAGGCCGTTTTGTGACACGCGACTTTCCGGCTCGCCGGTGTTCGTCCGAACAGGCGAGCGTGATGGTGACCGCAGCGAGCAGCTCCGCCAGCCAGAGCGCCCGGGTTGCAGCAGGCCGAAGCCACGCTGGAGCCCCGAATCGCCTACCGGCGAGATCGGCGCGGGTCGAGGCCTGCACGCGGGTGCTTCGGTGGCCGCGCCAGCGTCGCGGCACGGCCACCGGAGAACCCTTCCTGCCGTTCGCGTGAAGTCGTACCGGCAGGAATGCGCGAGAAGGCAGCGAATACTGTTCCTTGCACCTATGGCGGTTG
Source organism: Mycobacteriales bacterium (assembly GCA_035533475.1). Taxonomy (NCBI): domain Bacteria; kingdom Bacillati; phylum Actinomycetota; class Actinomycetes; order Mycobacteriales; species Mycobacteriales bacterium. The sequence continues at coordinate 67,266 of DATLTS010000006.1, forward strand.
TCGCCTACGGCTTGCACACTGTGACGCTGGGGTTGTAACCGCCAACTGGCGGGTTGGTAGCGACGGTTACGCAGTCCTTGATGGGTGGGAGCGCGAGATGGTGCTCGAAAGCGCCTTGACGGCTTCCGGCGATGCTGGCTGCGGCGAGCAAGGCGACGAGCAGGATTCGGATCGGCATGCTGGGCTCCTGACGCTGAACATGGCTGGGACGCACAGGACACGCTCGGATCCGGCATGGGTTACGGCTTTTGAGGATTCCTGGCCGGCCGTGTCGCGCAGGGTGGGGGCTTTCTTGCGTAAGCGAGGCGTCCCCAACGCAGATATTGAAGATCTTGTGCAGGAGCTTGCTTGCCGATTGCTTCAGCGGCAGGTTGCGTTCACAGACACCGACGATCTGCTCGCTTGGTGTGTCGTTGTCGCTCGCCATCTCTCGATCGATCGGGTTCGGCGACAGGCTCGGCAGGCCGAGGCTCCGGTGTCTGACGTGGCTTCAGGTCCGGATATGGCCGATCTGGTCGATGATCGGCTGAGACTCATCCGCACGTTTCACGCGTTGCAGATGCTGCCCCTGCCGGACCGAGTGCTGGTGTTGGCCGGATTCGGGGACGCGCCGATCGCGGAGGGAGGGGGAGCGGCCCGCGTGCGTCGACATCGTTTGCGACGTTGGTTAGCCGAGACCGTCGCCGCCGTGCTGGCTGTCCTTATCGCTGGGTTGCGCCGGCTTGAACGGGTGTTGGGTCGGCTTCCTGTGGATTCCACTGCGACCGCTGCGTTTGCCATGGTGGTCACGGTCTCAGTTGTCGGCCTTGTCGGGACGTCGCCTGGCCCCGGCCAGGTGGGACAGCAGGTGCGGTCTGCGGCGACTTTGATCGGGCACGCCGCCCGGGCGACGTCACCCGGCGGAGCGCTGACCGCAGCGTTGCGGACGACCGCTTTCACGAAGGTTCCGCACGGCTCGATTGGGAACCGGGGGTTCGCTGCGACGGTCCCGAAGCCAGGATCGCGAGGCTTTGTGATAGCCACCCCAGACCGTGCGCACACCGCGACAGTGAGCAACCACGATCCGGGCCCTGGTAACGACGGAGTTGTCTGCTTGGACGACTTCCCGGTGATCGCTCATCTTTGTCTTGGACCGAAGCAGTAGTAGGTCGGTCCGGTGGTAACTGTCCCGCCGGGCCCAACTACTGCGCCTGTAGCTCGCCGGCCGGCTAGCGGGGGCTTTGGGCATCGGCTGGAGGGCTTCGGCGGTGTGCTGCGGCGCCCTCGCCGTTCACGCGATGTGCGCCCGGTGGGCGTCCCGGCCAGCGCACCTGGCGCTACGGCTGTCCGTGGGCTCAGGCCCCGATGGGCAGTCATGCAGGCAGGGGGTATCCGTCGAGGATGCGATGACGCGGGTCGAGCTGGGCGGTGCCGTCACCGGCGATGGTCCCACTCGTTGCTGGAGTGGTGCTGCTGATGCGATGTAACGATTTGGCCGATGGCGCGTGTACCTGTCGACGAGTGCTCAGCCGAGTCGCTGGGATTCGGGAGTCTCGCCAGGATGGAGACAGGCATGCTTATCTCGTATCGTCGGCGGCTGGTGGCTGGGGTTTTCGGGCTACTCGCCGCAGGCGTGTTGACGGCGACGGCAGCTTCGGCCGCTGTCACCGACTATGTGCAGGCAGGCGTGGGCACGGGCTTGTATGGCAGCGTAGGTCACTCGGTCGTGCCCGTAGTCAAGTTCACCGGCGCTCTCACCGGTGGTGGGTTGCAAGTTGTTGTGTCCTGTTCGGCCGTGGCCGCAGGTCCGGCAGCATCGGTATCGATCAGCAGCTGCTGGGCCGCTTCGGCTGCTGGTGGCAGCGCGAACGCGCCGTCGCTGGCATTGCCGGGCAACGCCGCGACGACTGTGGGGACAAACAATGTCGGGATCGGCAAGATTCGGGCCTGCGAGACCTTCTACGTGCAGTGGCTCGATGGATCTGCGCCGGTCCCCGGTGCCGCGTGCACGACCGTTTCCGGCTAGCTTGGCCGCAGCCTGGGGGCAGCAATCGCAGGCGCCCCCAGGCTGCGGCAAGGCGGCATATCGTCGGTTTCCTAGCGGCCGGGTTGCTACTTGCCCCGGCGGCCATCGCCGATGCGCAACCGGCCAAGCCGACGCCCTCGGTGTTGGCTAGCCGCACGACCGTGCGCGCTACCCGCGACGCGGTCATGCTGGTTCGTCTAGCGTCCACGGCGCAGCTGAGTTTCGCGCCAGTCACCGGGCCAGCCGCCGGCGTACAGCTCACGAGCAAGGCAAACTTCTTCGCTGTCACGCTGAGCTCGATGCCCGGTACCGCACTGCGTGCACTAGTGGTCGCGTCGACCGCGTCCATGTGTCCCCACGGCACCTGCGGTGCGCCGGACCTGAGTGCCTACGGGTTTGGCCACGACAGTAGCTCGGCGAGTCTGATTCTGCCGGCAGGGGAATACCGATTGCATGCCGTGACCTCCGGCGGCCTTGTTACAGCGGTCTTCCACTTCCGTGGTATCCCCGGGACCGAATCCCTAACGCCGACCACCCCGGCGCAAGCCAGCATCATCGATCTTGCTAACGCGGTACCCATCAACGAGGCCTACAGCGCTGGCGGTACGGCCACGCTACCGCAGACAGGGTTGATCTACTCGCTGCTGAGTTTGAAGGGGGACCTTACTGTCGCTGGTGACTATGGCTTCTGCTTCGCGCCCGGCCAGGCGACTCGGGTGCTGTATTCGCCCGGTTGCCCAAGCGGCAACATCGGTCCCATCACCGACACGACCGGATTCGTGAGCGTCACCCCGTACAGCATGACCAGCAGCGTCGCATTGCTCGCGCAGACAGGGACAATCAGCGCAGGTTGGTGGTATGCCGCAGGCGCTCGCATCAGTTCGGTTACGGGAGTCGTCCTGTGGCTCCCGGATGCGTAGGCCGTCTCGCGTGGCGCACCACTTCAAGGTCAGCCGTGCCAACTGGGAGCAGCGGTGAGCAGAAACCGCCAGAGCACCAGCTGCGCCGGCCGGCATCAGTGTCGAGGCCACGGGCCGTTCGGGACTAGGAACCTGGTGATGGGTCCGAAGTCCGGCAGGAGAATCAAGTGCGGCCTTGCGCAGCCAAGATGACCGTTCGGGTTCTGCCGTGCGCTGGGTTCGAATGACCCGCTACGTGGGCGCCAATGCTCGTAGGCCGTCTCGAATACCGCTCGGGTTCGAATAAGAACAACGCTTCACCACTTCTCAATGTGTACCTTCTGGTGTACTCTTGCTAAATGCAGACGGTACCGGTGCGAGAGCTGCGCAGCGACCTCGCAAATGTCATCGACCGCGTCGCGGACTTGCGCGAACACGTACTTGTGACCCGGAGGGGTCGTCCGGCAGCGGTGTTGATCCCCGTTGACGAGTACGAGGCTCTCGAGGAGACCGCGGAGATCCTCTCGGACCCAGAGACGATGCGCGCCATTCGCCAGGGCCAGGCTGAGATCGAACG
>DATLTS010000007.1 GCA_035533475.1 Mycobacteriales bacterium
CGTCACCCTCGCCCTGGTCGTTCACGACGTCCATGCTGGTCGTTGTGCTCATCACGTGCGCTCCTCCCCGAGACCCCGGCAACTGCCGGCAGCCCCAGAGTCGGGCACCGAACTCACACACAGACGATTAGACACGCTCATGCGCGCTGAGCAGCACGTCGACGACCTGACCGTGCTGGTCGACCGCGCGGTACAGGTAGGTCCAGCGGCCGGAGACTTTCACATACGTCTCGTCGACGAACCAGCGGTCACCCGGTGCACGCCGCGCCGGGCGGGCTGCCTCGACGAATTCTGGCGTGAACCGCTGCACCCACCGGTAGACCGTGACGTGATCGACGGTGACACCGCGCTCGGCCAGCAGCTCCTCGACGTCGCGGTAGGACAAGCCGTACCGCAGGTACCAGCGGACCGCGACCGCGATCACCTCACGCGGGAACCGGAACCCCGACGGCGGACACGACAACACGCTGCGGTCACTCACCCCACCAGTGTCCCGGGCCGGCGATCACACAACGCAACAGAGCCCGGCTAGGTCATGTCTGCCCACCGCCGCAACTTGCGCACCTTTGCGGCGAGCAGCCGACCGCTGCGATCACCGTACGGTCGTGGCCGTCCGGCCTACCGTAGGTCCGCGCGGGGTGGCCACAGTCCCAGTGGGCTCCGGTCAAGTGGATACCCTAACCTCCCGGATCCGTGCAACACTGGCTGCAGATAGCGTGCCGAGGTCTGTCCGGACCTTGCGCTCCCTCGCCGCTCAGCCCTTGAAGGCGGCCAGGCACATGACCGAAACCCGAGCTTCCGGCACCGGGACGATCACCCTCTCCGAGCCGCCCCAACATGCCGCTGCCGCCCCCTCGATGCCGTGGGTCTACCCGTCCGCCCCCGCCCTGCCCCCGTGCCCCTGCGGATGCCCCGCCGACGCCCACGACTCCGTCGCTACCCGATACTGCACCTCGACCTTCGCCGGCGGCCTGTGCCGAGGCTGCATCTGCCTCCCGACAGCCGAGCCGCGGGCTCGATGACGACGATCGACGTCGTCGCCCTCGACCGACCCGACGTCGGCGGATTCATCCGACCGGCATCCGGTCCGGGGGCGACGCCGGGTCCGCGGACGGCCAACCGGCCCGCTCCCGGGCCGATCGACGAGCTGGCCGTCATCTTGGCGCAGTTGCGCCAGCGGTTGGACGTGCTCACCACGCCACGCCTCGACACCGACGCGGCTGAGCGGTCGCTCGGCGGTTGGCTGGATGAGCTCGACAGCTACCTCGTCGAGGACCTGATCCCGCTGCTGTGCGGCCTGGCCGTACGCGTCCGCCCGGCGCTGCGCCAGCCCGGCGCAGCGTGGCCGGGCCGTCAGATCGCCGACGAGCACGCCAGGCTGCTCCGCCTGACCGAGCGGGTCGCGGTGCTCCGGGCCCAACACGCGCTCGCTGGCGACACCGCACAGTCGCGCGACCAGACCGCCGCGCTCGTCGACGAGCTCTCCAGGCTCGCCGGCGCACACCTGACCCGAGCCCAGCACACCCTGCCAGCCGCCCTGCGCAACCTGGCGCCGGTCGAGGCAGCCCGCATCATCAAGGCGACCCGACGGACCGCCCAGGCGGCCCGTGACCACCTCCCGTTGGACCTGCAGCCGGTGCCGTAACTGAGCGGGCCGCCCCATCTCGAAAGGCAACCACGACATGCGACATCACCCATACCACGACCTCGACCGCGCGATCAGCCTCGGAGGCGACTACGCCGCACATCAGGCGCGGGTCAACGAGACGGAGCGCCGGATGCGTGCGATCACCGGTCGCCCGCACACCCCGGCCGAGGCCCGCGTCGCGGCGCACGACCTCACCCTCGCGCTGCGCGAGGCCACCGCTGCGGTCGCTGCCGCGCTGCAGGCCACCGAGCCTGGCCCGGCGCCGCCACACCACCGGCCACGGCACGCTACCCGCGCGGTGCCCGCCGAGATTCGGACGTGGAGCGCTGAACTGTTCCGGCTGACCGATATCGGCGTCTGGCTGCGCCGCACCACACTCGACGACCTCGGCGTCCACCTGCCAGCCACCGTCCGTATCGGCAGCCGCGCCGCCTCCGGCCCGCACAATCCCGGCCTCGACTTCGAACCCGCCGACCTCGTCGCCGCTACCCTGCACCAACCCCGCATCGGCGTCGACCTTCCCGCCGCCATCGACGGCGAAGCCGCACCGGCTCCACGACCGGCCACGGTCACCGCCACCACGCCGCGGACCGCGTGAGCCGGCTGATCGCGACGATGCAGACCTGCCCGTACCAGACGCTGATCCGGCACACCGGCGCCTGGCGCCAGTCCGGCCCGAGGAGGTAACCCATGGCCCCGTCCTCACCGACCGTCGTCGTCGGAGTAGACGGTTCCCGCGAATCCGTCGACGCGCTGCGTTGGGCCATCGGTTACGCCGGCTGCGCGGGCGGCAGCGTCCGCGCCGTCACCGCCTGGCACCGGCAGATGGACCCGGGCTACTACGGCGGCATGGCCGGTGGCTACGCCGGATACCCACCGATCGATCCACGTCTCGCCGCCGACAGCGCCACCGCAACCCTCGCCGCGGTCGTGCATGACGCCGCCGGCGAGAAACCAGCCGTATCAATCCAACAACGCGTTGTCGAGGGCCACCCCGCCGGCGTCCTCATCGACGAGGCGCGATCAGCGGACCTCCTCGTTGTCGGTGCCCGGGGCCACAGTGCCATCACCAATCTGCTGATCGGTTCGGTCAGCACCCACTGCATCCATCACGCGGCTTGCCCCGTCGTCGTCGTCCGACACGGCGCAACGACGACCGGACCATGAACGGACGCTTTCTCCGGTCCTCGCTGAGGGGCGTTCGCATCGGTCCGGCCGCCGATATTGGCCGGTGCGCCGCGGCTCAACCGTCCGCACAGTCGGGACGGCGGGTGATCCGGGCCAGCCAATGGGTCGGGCCCTGCCGTTCGTAGACCCAGCCGTAGCCGTCGGGGCGGCGGGCGTGGTGGCGGCACCACAGCGGGTGCAGGTCGTACCCGGCATGCAGCCTGAGCGTTTCGCCGGGCCGCATCCATGCCAGCCGCTTGAGCGCCAGTGCTTCCTGGCGTCCGGCGGGCAGGGCGCCTAGGTCGATCTCGTCGCCCAGCAGCAGGGGAATGGCCCAGTCTTCCTCGTCGTCGGCTGCGGGGGCGGAGTCGACCACCCAGCCCTGTTCGCGGTGGGCGTGGCGGTCGAGCCGGCCGACCAGCGTGGAGGCGGCCAGTGGCAGCAGCTGGCGAGCCCGGGTGGATTCCAGGTTCTCCACGTCGGCCCGCAGCCGGGTGTGATCGGCGACGAGCAGCTGCCACATGCGGCTGTCCCGCAGATCGGCTGCAGTCAGTCGCCGTTCTTCGTCGGCGAGGTAGGGCAGCAGCCGGTAGTGGCAGAACCCGAGCATCGCGTCGACGGCGGGGGTGAACCGGGGGGCGGACCCGACGGCGTCGGCCAGCTCGTCGGCGTAGGCGCAGGTCTGCCAGACCAGCAGGCTGTGCTCGTCGGCCAAGGTCGGACCGTTCGCCGACCTGCGCAGGCTGGTCAGCGGGTCTGCCGGTCCGCCCTCGGCCGGTGCCGACAGCCATGTGCTCTCCGGCCGACCCATCCCGACCCCCGCCTCCACTTGTAAAAACGATTCTATCTTGGTTATACTCCTGAATTGTGGGAGAGACAAGAGGTCCTGAGCCGGACGGTCAAACGTGGCCGCCGCGACGCTGATCGACCCGGCGGTCGCCGCCCTACCGAGCGGACGGCGGGCGGAGGTGCTGGGCCGGCTCCGCGACGCCGGCCACCCGTTGTCGGTGGGCGGGGTCGCCGAGCTGACCGGCCTACACGTGAACACGGCCCGGTTCCATCTGGACGGGCTGGTCGAGGATGGGCTGGCGGAACGGCGCGCGGAGGAGCGCGACGTCCCGGGCCGGCCGAAGATCCTCTACACCGCGCCCGGTGAGACGCCAGGTCCGCGTAGTTACCGGCTGTTGGCCGAGATGTTGACCGGGCTGGTCGCCTCGCTGCGCAACGCCGGGCCGGTCGCGCAGGAGGTGGGCCGCTCCTGGGGCCGCCATCTGATCGAACGGGCGGCGCCGTCGCAGCGGGTGGACGCCGGCGAGGCGGTCGATCGGCTGACCCGGCTGCTGGACGGGATCGGGTTCGCCCCCGAGGTGGCCGCCGGCCGCAGCGGCCGAGAGGCGGAGCTGCGCTTGCACCACTGCCCGTTCCTCGACGTCGCCCAACAGCACACGGACGTGGTCTGCGCGATCCATCTCGGGCTCATGCAGGGCGCGCTGGCCGAACTCGACGCCCCGGTGCAGGCGGTCGCGTTGGAGCCGTTTGTCACCCCGAACCTGTGTCTGGCCCGGCTGCGGACCCACGGGCGGGGCCGGCCGTGACCGCTGCGGCCGGGTTCGGTGGCCCGCGGCCGGTCGCGACCGTCTGCGCTCGCCATGTTTGAGAAGGGATTCCAGCCATGACTTACGTGATCGGTGAACCGTGCGTCGATGTGGTGGACCGGGCCTGCGTCGAGGAATGCCCGGTCGACTGCATCTACGAAGGTGTGCGCGCCCTCTACATCCACCCGGACGAGTGTGTCGACTGCGGCGCGTGCGAGCCGGTGTGCCCGGTGGAGGCCATCTACTACGAAGACGACCTGCCCGCCCAGTGGGCCGAATACACAGAGGACAACGCCCGGTTCTTCTCCGAGACCCTGCCCGGCCGCGACGCGCCGCTGGACTCGCCGGGCGGAGCCGCGAAGCTCGGCCGCCTTGGGGTCGACACCCCCCTCGTCGGCTCCCATCCACCGCGGCCGAAGGAGTCGGCGGGGTAGATCCCGACGACCTGGGACGAGACTCTCCCCTCGGCCGCAAAGACGGGGACCTCGCCTACCGCAGCCGGCCGGTGCCAGCGCCTCGGCCGCGCGCCTAGCACGGTCAAGGAGACCTGCCATGAGCGTCACCACCACCGGCGACGCCATCGCGGCCGTCACCACCCACCACAGGCACCTGCGCGCCGCTGTGGACCAGCGCGTCGACGTCCTCGCCGCCGCGGCGCGCGCCGGCGAGCCGCACCAGCCGGCCGTCCACGACCTGCACCAGTTGCTCACGACCGAGGTCGCCCCGCACGCCCGCGCGGAGGAGGAGGTGCTCTACGCCGCCGCCGGCCCGACCCTGCGTCCACTGGTCGCCGGCATGATCTTCGAACACGAGACGCTGCGCCAGCTCATCGCAGAGCTCGACCCGGCCCCGGACGCCGCGGACGCCGTCGGCGTGGCCCGGGCCATCCGCGAGATCTTCACCGGGCACGTGCGGCGGGAGAACGAGTTGCTGCTGCCCGCCCTCGCCGCCGACCCGGGAGTCGACCTCGTCATGCTGCTGCCGGTGATGGAACGCCGCTTCGCCGAATACCAGGCGGCAGCGACCGCCCAGCCCAGCTGATAGGCCCTCGTGGCCCGACCCGCGGCTGTCTGCCGGATGCCACGGCGGCGGCGACCTCAGCACCACGCGGTGTTAGGTCGGCTCGCCCGGTTCACCGAGCGCGTCGAGCGCGATCGCAGCGTGCGCGTACGCGCCGCCGGCGCGCATCTCCGCCGCCACCTAGATCGCCTCCATGATCTGCTCGTCGCTCGCGCCCTTGCGACGCGCGAGCCGGGTGTGCCCCCGGATGCAGTACGGGCACTGGGTGGTGTGCGCGACCGCGACCGCGATCAACTGCTTGGTGACCTCGGGCAGCGCTCCGTCGGCGAACACCTGCTCGCTGAACGCAGTGAACGCGTCGTGGGTAGCCGGAGCCAGCGCCTTGCGCCGGGCGCTGATCGTCGCCGTCGCCGGCGGGTACACATCGTGGCTCACGACACCTATTATCACGGAATACGATACACCTGACCAGGGGAGGTGGCCCGTGATCACCCTGAGCCGGGTCTACGGGCTCGACCGGCGGCCGGCCGGGTCTTTCTCGTCGAGCGGCTGTGGCCGCGCGGGGTGCGCCGGGCAGAGCTGCCGATCGACGGGTGGACGAAAGACGCCGCGCCGAGCACCGAGCTGCGTCGCTGGTTCGGCCACGATCCGGCGAAGTGGGTCGAGTTCCGGCGCCGCTACACCCGCGAACTCGACGCGAACCCGCAGGCCTGGGCCTCCCTCGCGCAGGCCGCCGCCCGCGGGCAAGTCACCCTGCTCTACAGCTCCCGGGACACCGAGCACAACAACGCCGTCGTGCTCCGTGACTACCTGGCCCGCCACAGCGCGGCCAAGGCGAAGGGGTAGGCCGTGAACAAGATGTCGCTGGCGGCGCTCGGCCGCGAGCTCCTCGACCGCGCCCGCGGCTCGGGCAGCGGGCGGAGCGCGGAGACCGTCTACGGCGGACACGAGTCCACCCTGCGGCAAACCCTCATCGCGCTCACCGGCGGCACCACGCTGGGCGAGCACGACAGCCCCGGTGAGGCCACTGTGCACGTCCTGTCCGGCCGGGCCCGTCTCGGCGCGGGCGCCGATGCCTGGATCGGCCGCGACGGCGACCTGCTGGTCATCCCGCCCAGCCGGCACCACCTGTACGCCATCGAGGACACCGTGCTGCTGCTCACCGTCGCCAAACCCGGCTAGCCAGTCGTCGGCGCCGGCCGCGGCGCGTCGTGACACGCGCGACCGACGGCGGTGCGCCCGTCAGGGCGGTGCCGCAGGCAAGGAAGGAGGGCGATCACGGCCGGTTCGACCGTTTCCGGTGCCCGGGGCGGTGTGTGGAGCCCCGGTCGGGCCCGGATCTCCGCCCGCACCCTGCGCCGGGACCGCTGGTGGGCGCCGCTGGTCACGACCGCGACCGTGCTGGTCGGCTTTGTCGGCTACGCGACCTGGGCCGCCTTCGCCCACGCCGACTACTACTGGGCGCCGTACATCTCCCCGTTCTACTCGCCGTGCCTGGCCACCACCTGTCTACACGCCCGCGCCGGCGCCGCGGTCAACGTGCACGTGCCCAGCGTCGGGGTCGTCGGCCCCTGGTGGGTGATCTCGCCGGCGGTGGTCATCCTGATCGTCCCGCTCGGCTTCCGGTTGACCTGCTACTACTACCGGAAGGCCTACTACCGGGCGTTCTGGCTAGCCCCACCGTCGTGCGGGGTGGCCGAGCCGCACCGTCGCTACACCGGGGAGACCCGCTTCCCCCTGGTCCTGCAGAACGTCCACCGGTACTTCTTTTACCTCGGGGTGATCCTCAACGCGATCCTCAGCTACGACGCGGTGGTCTCGTTCCGCAGTCACCAGGGCCAGTGGGGGCACATGGGGTTCGGCACGCTGGTGCTGGTCGTCAACGCCGCCTTGCTGTGGCTGTACACCCTGGGCTGCCACTCCTGCCGGCATCTGATCGGCGGCCGGCTCAACCACTTCTCCCGCCATCCGATCCGCTACCGGCTGTGGGCCACCGCCTCCTGGCTGAATGCCCGGCACATGCAGTTCGCCTGGGCCAGCCTGATCTTCGTCGCCCTCACCGACGGCTACGTGCGGTTGGTCTCCAGCGGCACCATCGCCGACCCCCGGTTCTTCTAGCCGGGGGAGGGCGAGCACGCCCCGAAGGTAAAGACGAAAAATACTTGTTTTTAAGTTAAGGACGCACGACAATGGGATGGTGATATCCGAGGAACCGCGGAACCGTGAGCTGGCCGAGGAGCAGGCCGAATGGCTGGAATCGGTCGACGGGCTGATCGCCGCCCGCGGCACCGATGCGGCGTCACGCATCCTCGCGGCGGTCCTCGCCCACGCCGACAGTCAGGGCGTCCCGGCCGGTCGGCGTCGCCGGTACCGCAACTCGATCCCCGCCGAGCGGGTGCCGACCTACCCGGGGGAGCTGGCGGTCGAGGAGCGGATCAACGCCTATCTGCGGTGGAACGCGATGGCCATGGTGGTGCGGGCCAATCAGCGCCATCCGGGCCTCGGCGGACACCTGTCGACCTACGCCTCGACGCTGACCTTGTGGGAGGTGGGATTCCAGCACTTCTTCCGCGGCCGCGGCCAGCCGGGCCAGCCGGTCGTCCCCGGCGACCAGGTGTTCTTCCAGGGACACGCCAGCCCTGGCATCTACGCCCGGGCGTACCTGGAAGGCCGGCTCGACGCCACCCAGCTCGATCTGTTCCGCCGGGAGGTCGCCGGCGCTGGTCGAGGACTGCCGTCCTACCCGCACCCGCGCAGCCTCGACGGGTTCTGGGAGTTCCCCACCGTCAGCCTGGGCATCGGTCCGCTGCACGCGGTCTACCAGGCCCGGTTCAACCGCTACCTCGCCGCCCGCGGCCTCGCGGACACCGCGCAGGCACGGGTGTGGTGCCTCGTCGGCGACGGGGAGACCGACGAACCGGAGGCGATGGCGGCGATCCGGCTCGCCGCCCGCGAACACCTCGACAACCTCACCTTCGTCGTCAACGGGAACTTGCAGCGGCTCGACGGGCCGGTCCGCGGCAACAGCCGGATCCTCGACGAGCTGGACGACCTCTTCACCGGCGCCGGCTGGCACGTGGTCAAGGTGCTGTGGGGCAGCGAATGGGAGCCGCTGTTCGCCGGGCCAGCCGGTGAGCTGCTCTCCGACCGGCTGGAGACGATGAACGACGGCGAGTTGCAGCGGCTGACCATCCTCGATGCCGTCGAGCTACGCGACACGCTCTTCGGTGGGAATCCGTCGCTGCGGGAGCTGGGGGCCACGCTGTCGGACGCTGCGTTGCTGCGGCTGCGCCGCGGCGGTCATGACCCACGGGTCGTCTACGCCGCCTACGCCGAGGCGGTCGCGCATGCCGGTGCGCCGACGGTGGTGCTGGCGCAGACGGTGAAGGGCTACGCGCTCGGCCCGAACTTCGAAGGCCGCAACGCCACCCACCAGATGAAGAAGATGACCTCCGACCAGCTGCGAGTCTTCCGTGACATCCTCGACCTACCGGTGACCGACGCCGAGCTCACCGACGGGCTACCGCCCTACCTGCCGCTGCCGGAGGGCTCGGCCGAGCTGACCTACCTGCAGGAGCGCCGCAGCGCCCTCGGCGGCATCCTCCCCCGCCGGCCGCTGCACCCCCCGAACCTGCCGGCGCTCCCGGCGGACGCCGTGTTCGCCGAGTTCGACGCCGGCTCCGGCCACCGGGCGATGTCCACGACGATCGCCTACACCCGACTGCTGCGCTCGCTGATGCGCGACCCTGCCGTCGGCGCGCGGATCGTGCCGATCGTGCCGGACGAGGGCCGCACCTTCGGCTTCGAGGTGCTCTACTCCGAGTTCGGCATCTACGCGCCCGACGGACAGCGCTACACCCCGGTCGACTCCGACCTGCCGCTCGCTTACCGCGAGTCCGCGACTGGGCAGGTACTGCAGGAGGGGATCACCGAGGCCGGCGGGCTGGCCGAGTTGACCGCGGCCGCAACCGCCGGGCACAGCTGGGACAGCCCGGTCGTGCCGTTCTTCACCTACTACTCGATGTTCGGGTTCCAGCGCGTCGGCGACCTGATCTGGGCCCTCGCCGACGCCCGCGGCCGCGGCTTCCTCGTCGGCGCCACCGCCGGGCGGACCACCCTGGCCGGCGAGGGGCTCCAGCACACCGACGGCTCCTCCCACCTGGCCGCGCTCACGGTGCCGGCCTGCCGGGCCTACGACCCCGCCTTCGCCTACGAAACCGCCGCCATCGTCCGCGATGGCATCCGCCGTATGTACCGCGACGGTGAGGAGTGCTTCTACTACCTGACCGTCTACAACGAGGACTACCCGCAGCCGGCCAAGCCCACCGATTCCGGCATCCCCGGGGTGAGCGTGGACGAAGCGATCGTCGCCGGCGTGCACCGGGTCAGCCCGGCCCCCGACGGCGAGTCGTCGGCCGTCCGGCTTCTGGCCTCCGGACCGCTGGTGCTGCTCGCCCAGCAGGCCGCGAGCCAACTGGCCGACCAGCACCACCTGGCCGCCGAGGTGTGGTCCGTCACCAGCTGGAAGCAGCTTCGCGACGACGCGCTCGCTACCGAACACTGGAACCGCGACCACCCTGACCAGCCGCCGCGGCTCAGTCAGCTCCGTCGCGCGCTCGGCGACGAACCGCTGCCGGTCGTGGCGGTCAGCGACTACGTCAGTGCGCTGCCCGACCAGCTCGCCCGCTTCATCGACGCCACCTTCGTCAGCCTCGGTACCGACGGCTACGGCTTGTCCGACACCCGCGAGCAGCTGCGCATCCACTTTGGCGTCGACGCCGACGGGATCACCGACGCCGCCGTGCGGGTGGCCGCCGCCCCGCGGCCGGCCGGTCGGACGTTGACCATCGTCGGCGACCAGGCTCGACCGGCACACGACCCCCTGGTCGCCTGAGAAGGAAACCAGTCATGAGGATCGACTACACCCGCGTCTATCCGGCCGCTCGGCAGGCGATGCTCGGGCTGGAGAGGGCGGTCCACGCCAGCCCACTGGGCCGGCCGCTGCTGGAACTGGGTGAAGATCCGGGCCTCCCAGGTCAACAGCTGCGCGCATTGTCTGGAAGAGCACACCCAGGACGTCCGGGCGCTCGGCGAATCCGACGACCGGATGCACCTGATCGCGGCGTGGCGGGAGACGCCGTGCTCCACCAGTCGGGAACGGGCCGCGCTGGCCTGGTGCGTCGGCAAGCCGCGCCATCCCCACGGCTTCGGCTCGGTGGCAGCGCGGCTCGCCCGCGGCGCCGAGATGCCGATACTCGTCGTCCCCTGACCGGGAGGTAGCCATGATCGTGACCATCGTCGGCGATTTCGCCGACCCGCTGTCGTTCCTGGCCAGCCAGCGCGCCGATCAGATCGCCTCGCTCGGCCTGCATGAGGTCCGCTGGCTGGCCGTCCAAGCCGACCGGAGCCGCCCGATCGGCGGGCGGCTGCTCGACCAAGCTACGGCAGACGAGGCCGGCCGGCTGGCTGTGCCAAGTGAACGGGTCCCGGCCGCCGGCTGGCGCGTGCCGAACAGTGGCGCGGCCACTTCCGCCTACGCCGAGTCGATCAGCGACGGCGCCGCCGACGCCATGCGCCGAGCCTTGTTCGACGCATTGTGGGTCGACGGCCGCCGAGTCGACGATCCGGAAGTCATGCGAGCCATCGCCTTCGCCGTGCTCAACCCCGATCCGCCGGCGGACGCCATCAGGGCCCGCATTCAGGCCAATCAGCCGATCGTGCCGCTCGGCAACCCGGATCCACGCGCGGTCAGCCGCCGGCTCGGTTACCTCGTCACCCTCGCCCGGGGGCCGCTGACCACGGCTGGACAGCACCGCATCGACGCCTGGCGTCACCTGTGGCAGGAGCACGGCGCGCCGAGCCTGCCGCTGCTGCTCACCAAGGGCGGCGACACCCTGTCCGGGGAACCGGCGTTGGACTGGCTGGCCGGCTTGCTGCCGAACCGACCCCGCACCGCCTCGAGCCCGGATGCGTCGATGGTGCCGTCCGGCCCGCAACCCGAGCCTGCCGTTGCATGACCTGGCAGCCCCAACCAGGCCGGTCAGCGTCGAAACCCGCACCGCGCCTGGCGCGTCAGGCAGGTGATCGGACCAGCGGACCATCAGCGGGACATCGGCCTCGGCTGACCGGGCGCCGGTCGCGGCATCGACTCGTCATCCCGCTGCTGCTCGCCTACCTCAGCACCGCGCTGGTGGTCGCCGCAGCACCCCGACTGGTCGCGACGCCCCGCTGGCTCGCGCTGCACCTGCTGTTCCTCGGCGCCGCGACCAACGCGATCGTCGTCTACAGCGGCCATTTCGCCGAGACGCTGCTGCACGCCCGGCCGGCCGCTGGGCGGTGGCAGGTGCTGCAGTTGCTCGGCCTGAACGCTGGGGTACTCGCCGTGCTCGCCGGCGTGGCCGCCGGTCAGCACGCCAGCGTCCTCGCCGGCGCCACGCTGGCGGCGGCGGTGACGTCGGCCAGCGCCGGCCGACTCGGCCGGCTGGCCCGGCGCAGCCTCGCCGGCCAACTCCGCCCGACAGTGTGGTTCTACGTCGCCGCCGCCGGCTTCCTCGTCCTCGGAGCGGCAACCGGTGCCCTGCTCGGCACCGGACACGCCGGCGGTGACCGCTCGGCCGCCTACCTGGTGACCCTGCACGCCCACGTCAACCTCTTCGGCTGGATCGGGCTCACCGTGCTCGGCACCCTGTTCATGCTCTGGCCGGCTGCGCTGCGCACCCGGATGGCCGCCGGCGCCCCCGCCGCGGCGTGCCGCACGCTCGCCTGCTGCGGCGGCGGTCTGCTCCTCGCCACCGCCGGCCTACTCGCCCGCCACCCGGGATACGCGGCCGCCGGGATGGCCGGCTACGCCACCGGGATCGGGTTCTCCCTCGATCCGTTCACCCGGGCGGTCCGGCAACGCCGGCCGCAGGACGCCGCATCCGGCTCGCTGGCCGCGGCCACCGGCTGGCTACTCGCCGCCACCGTCTGGGACGTCGCCGCACTCGCCAGCTCCAGCGCTCATATCGACACGGTCGCCAACCGACTGGCCCCCACCCTGGCCCTTGGCCTGGTCGCCCAGGTGCTCGTCGGCGCGCTCAGCTTCCTCCTCCCGGTCCTGCTCGGCGGCGGCCCGGCCGGCGCGAAGCAGGCGGCTCGGCTGCTCAACCGGGCTTGGCCGCCGCGACTCCTGCTCACCAACATCGGGATCTTGCTCAGCATGCCTCCGTTGCCCACCGCCGTACGCGGCGCCGGCTATGCGGCCGCGCTGACCGGACTCGGCAGCTTCCTGCCGCTCGCGGCGATCGCCGTCATAGCCCGGCCCGCCGATGCTGCCCGGGGCTGACCGGGACGTTGCGGCTCGGCCTTGGCCATCGCCCGAGCGCTCTGCCCGCGGCCCTCAGCGGTGAACGAGTCACCCGCCCGCCGGACCCGCACTCGGTTCGACATCGTGATCGGCTCCCAGTCGGTCGAACAACGGGGCCAGACGGTGCAGCTCCTGCAAGTGAAGCTTGGCCAGCCGGCGGATCCGCTGGTCCCCGAGCGCCGTCAACCGGACCCGCACCAACCGGGCATCGTCCGAATCCGGGCAGCGTCGCACGTAGCCGCCGGCCTCCGCCCGCTCGACCAGTTCCCCCGCACTGTGATGCGCGGTCGACAGATAAGCAGACACCTCCCGGATCGTGGGTCCGCGGCGGTCCGGATGACCCTTCACCGCGAGCAGCAGCTGGTGCTGCGCCGGGGTGAGACCCACCTCGATGGCCTGCGCCTCGCTCCAGCGCAGGAACCGGCGCAACCCCGCCCGGAACGTCAGCAGGTCCGTGTACTCCCGTCGGGTCAAACGAACCACCCGGCCAGTCTGCCCTCGTCGGCTTGCTTGTGAGCGGCGTTTCGCTCCTATCCGCGCCCGGGCCGCCCTCGGGCTCGGCTTCCTCGGCGTTTACGTCGACCCGGCCCGCAACGAGGCCGGCCGAGGCGATCGCGACATCAGCGCGGACGGCGCGCCCGTCGCCGCGATGGTTGTGACCGCGCGCGAGGACCTCGAGATCGCCCGGCAGGTCCGCACGCTGATCCCCGTCGGGTGAGCGCTCCGGGGACCTTCTCCCCTAGCCGGGGCGTTCGCGCCGTGCGGTGCTGGTGTGGTGTTCGTCCAAGCGCACCTCGCGGTGCCGCTGCCGATCGCGACGGCGGTGGAGCGGCTGCGGCACGCGCTGGCGCACGAGCAACTCGGCGCGGCGTCGGACGGCGCGTACGCGCAGGGCCTGAGCGTGCTCGCACGGGTGGGGCCGCTCGGCCCTCAAGTCGGCTTGTCCAAGCAGGTGCGGCTGCAGGTCCTCGAGCCGCGACCTGTGGGCGAGGGGATGCGGGTGCCGCTGCGCTGGGTGGCGACTGGGGTCAGCGGACGCCTGTTCCCGGCGCTCGACGCCGACCTGGACCTCACCGGACAGGCCGACGAGTCGAGCCTGCTGACCGTCAACGCCAGCTACACGCCCCCGCTGGGCGCCGTCGGCTCCGGCGTGGACCGGCTGGTGTTGCGCCACGCCGCCCGGGCGACGATGGGCGTGTTACTCGGCGGGGTCGCCGACGTGCTCGTCGTCGGGGCCGCGGGGCAGGGCTCTGGTTTCCCGGTTCCTACCTTCCAGGTGCAGTTCCTCCCGGACTGACACGCAGACCGACGGGGTCAGTCGGCCGAGCCGGGTGGTCCGGTCGACGGTGGTCCCTCAGCGGGCGCGGGCAGGGCCTCGGCTTCCCGGTAGTAGTCACGCCAGATCAACCGATACACCGGAACACGACGCGGGATCGAGCGCAGCCCCGGGATGAACGGGACCAGCAGCAGCAACAGGGTGGCCAGCCCGGTGAGGTAGACGGCGATGAGGTCGACGTTTCCGGAGCTGCGGAACCCCGGCAGCCGGTACCACAGCTGGTAGAGCCATAGCCACGGCTGCCCGGGGTAGCTGCCCGTCTCGTTCATCACCCCCCACTGGTTGCCCTGCAGATGCTGGGCCTGGGCGACCGAGACGAAGTAGCCGCCGTCCTCGAGGAACAGCAGCGGCTTGGTGAAGTCGGTGCCGTAGAAGTCGTGATGGGCCACCAGCGCGGCGTCGAGCCCCCCGGACTGGGCCAGCACCAGTTCGGGGGACACGATGCCGGTGACCGGCCCGTAGTTCCCCGCCGGCAGACTCACCCGCGCGCCGGTCACGGTGGCCTTGACCGCAGACCTGGCGTACGCGTTGGCCCACTGTGCCTGCTGGCTTGCCGAGGCAGCCTGATAGGTGCCGAGCGCGACGGCCAGGGTGGGATCGTCCGGGGCGAGGCTACCCAGTGGGCCCAGCACGAACGCCTGCGCCGGGCTGATCGGGATGACCACGCCGACCAAGGTCTGCCAGGAGACCCCGATGCGCTGCGCGAAGGCGTCCCCGTGGTTGTAAGGCGGCCCATATGTCGCAGTTTCCGACGTGCCGGCCAGCTCGGCGGCCACGGTGCCGACGAAGTCCGTCGGGTCGGCGGTAGCCCACCGTTTGATCGTGATCGACGGGGCGTCCGGTGAGGACAGCAGGCCGGCCAGCGCGACCGTCGCGAGCACCGCGATCAGCGTGGCGGCCGCCCCTTCCTTGATGATGTCGTAGCGGCGCTTCGGGCCGCGCCACTCGGCTGCCTCGACGCGTCGTGCTTCGCGCCGCTCGGCCCGCGTCCTTGTCACCGTGTCCGTGGTGGCGGCCATCCGCGCACCCAGCGGGTCGCGCCCGCGACGGGCCGGAATCGGATGCACCACCCCCCGGTGGCGCACGAGCAGGATGTGCACCCCGACCACCGCGACGAGGATCAGCGGCATCAGCACGACGTGCCAGAGCAGCATCTGACCGAAGTTCATCACGTTGAAGAACCCACCGACCCCGGCCGCGTTCAACGCATCCTTACCGTTCGTGGAGATCCACTGCGAGTCGAAGTTCTGCTGCGAGAGGTAGCCGGTGAACGCCTCCACGATCGAGGCAAGGAACGCCAGCACGCCGGTGATCCAGGTCCGCGCCCGCTTCCCCCGCCAGGCGGCCATGAAGAACTTCCCCCACAGGTGGATCACCATGAAGGCGAAGAACAGCTCCACGCTCCACAAGTGGCAGCTGTTGAAGAAATGACCTACCGGGTTGGTCTGCCACCAGTCCGGGCCGCCGATCGCGATCGCGAACCCGGACACGATCGCCACCGCCAGCGCGGCCAGGGTGGCCACCCCGAACACGTAGATCCACGAGCTGACGTAACTGGGTTGCTCCTCCGGCAGCAGCCGCTCCGGCGGCAGCCAGCGCATTCCCAACGCACGCAGCCGGCCGGTCCACGACCGTGTCGTCGACGGCGCCGTCGGCGGCGGCGGCGCGTCCGGTTCCGCCGCCGGCTCCAGTACCGCCCGGCGACTCCCGGGGAACCGCAGCGCCAGCGCCAGCAGGAAGATCAGCAGTATGGCCAGGATCACGCCGAGGTTCGCGGCCGAAATAATCAGCACGGACCACTTGAAATAGCGGCCCGGTCCGTTGAGGTCGATCACGGAAACGGGCAGGTGCGCCATCACCAGTCGCATCCGCAGCCCTCTCTCCCGACGGGACTACTCCCGCCGACCTTCCCACGCAACGCCACGTCCGGTCGACCGCCCAGGACTGTCAATCTGGACCTGCCCGGAGGGAACCTCGCCCGGCTCTCCGGATTGGGCCTCCCGTTCCCGCTGCGGGCCGTGCGGCAACCGGCAGTGCTCCCCGTACCCACACCCCGGACAGGTCGTGGGATCGACCCGCTCCGCCTCGCCCGCGGCCCAGCAGGTGCCGCAAGCCAAACAGAGCAGATTGCTGCGTCCACCGGCCTGGGCCGGCTCCAGAGCGGCCATCCCGCATCGGGGGCAATCGAGCCGGTACCTACCCGCCACCGCGCCGCCGACCTGGACGTACAGGCCAGCCAACACCGTCATCGGCTCCACCCGGCCCTGCCGCTCGAATGAGACCGTCCTGACGGAGCGCGCGACAGCGACGATTGGCGGCGGCGCCTTCCGACCCCCGGGTCGTTCTCCCAAGATCTCGGCGTTCGTCCTGGCGTCCATCCCGACTTCATAGCCGCCCGACCCGACCCCCAGCCAGGGCCCAAGGTCACCTCCGTCCTGCCCCCGACACCACTGCGCGCAGCGCAGGCCCGCGGCTGTCGGTGCGGCACGGACTTTCTGCCCTACCCGCGGACGGGATTCCAGCCCAGGCTGGTGATACAGAGCTGACCCGGCAAGGCCGGAGCGACCTTGCTAGGAAAGGGAGAGTCGACCATGACCACCTGTCACGACATCTACGACGACAGCCATCCTATGCACTCGACCACGCGCGTTGTGGTCGGCGTCGACGGCTCGGATCCGTCCAAGACCGCCCTTCAGTGGGCCGCCCGCATCGCCCCCTCGCTCGGCGCCACCCTCGAAGCGGTCATCGCATGGGACTACCCAACCAACTATGGGTGGGCGGTCGGCATACCCGAGAACTGGCGGCCCGACATCGACGCCACCAAGGTGCTGGAGGCCACGCTAGACGAAGTTTTCGACGCCCACCGACCCCCGGACCTTCTCGCCCTCACCCGTCAAGGTCAAGCCAGCTCGGTGCTGCTCGAGGCGAGCCGGGGCGCCGACATGCTTGTCGTCGGCAGCCGCGGGCACGGCGGCTTCACCGGCCTGCTGCTCGGCTCCGTCAGCGCCAGCTGCGCCGAGCACGCCCACTGTCCTGTTCTAGTCGCCCACGGGCAACCGAACGCCGGCCCGACGCCGTGATCCCCACGACGGGAGGCCGTCGACCAACCGGCAGCCCGGCCGGCTAGTGATCACAGCTCATCAGCATGGGCGACCAGCGATCTTCAAGAATGACCGCTTCTGCCGCCGAGCGGGCCGATGACAGAGCGCCGCCGCGCGCCCAGCGAAGTGACCGGGAAGGGCCGATACCGCGCCGCGCGCCGACTATTACCGGATACTTCTTGTCCAGGGCAATTGGAAGGGTTCCGAGCTGGCGGCGCCCGAAGGGGCGCGTCGGGTCAATCGATCAATCGGTGCGGTGGCGAATCTTGCGGAATGCAGCAAGAGCTCGTTCACCAGCCTCGGGAAGTGCACCCAGGTACTGCTGGGTCGTCGTGATCTGACGGTGTCCTAGCCGGTCCATGACAACCTTGAGATCCGCCCCACCGGCGAGCAGCCAGGAGGCGTGGGACCCACGTAACCCATGGAAGGTGAAGGCTTCCTTGAGGCCGGCTGCTTTCACGGCCGGTAGCCATACCCGTGTACGGAACGTGTTGCGGGAGATTGGGGTTCGGGCCGTCGTGGTGAAGAGCAGGTTCTCGTCGCGGATTCCTTCCGCCAACATGTGCTCGCGGAGTAGGTGACAGGTGTCGGCTTCTATCTGGACCAGCCGCTGCTCATCGTCCTTTGGGTAGTCCTTGACTACGTACCGATGTCCATCAGGGGCGATCTTCTTGCTGATCTCAGCAATCACGCGCCGGACCACGATGGTGCGCGTGGTGAAGTCGAGGTCGCATGGTCGGAGAGCAATGAGCTCGCCCCACCGAAGCCCGGATTCGATCGCTAGCAGGACGAGCATGCGGTAGCGGTCTTCGACGGCGGTGATGAGGAGATCAAATTCCTCGGGGGTCACGATCCTCTTCGGCCGCCGCACCACCTTGGGTAGCACGACGCTGTCGCACGGATTGGTCGGCAGGATCTGGTCGACCATCGCACGCTGGAAGATCTTGTGCAGGATGCCGTGGTACTTGTGCACCGATCGGGGCTTCAACCCTCCGCTGACCTGGTTGATCCATGCCTGGACCGTCGAGGGCGCGATCTTTCGCATCGGGAGTTGCCCGAAGGTCGCGTCCATGATCATGGTGTAGGGATGATCACCACGTCATCCGTGTGTTGACATTACCGTTCGTTGGCGCCCTCCAGCAGTTCCTCGACAAGGACCGCGTCGCCGCAGCTGGGACACGGTCCGCCGGTGCCGACGCG